>JAGVEJ010000168.1 GCA_020058225.1 Candidatus Zixiibacteriota bacterium
CACAATTTCACTACAACCTTGATGGTAAATCCGACCTGAGGCCTATATATAGGAGGATATAACTATGCCCGTTTGTGATAAAAGTAGGTCGAGCCCCTTGCGGGCTCGACAGCGTGCCATTGAAAAAATTGAAAAACAAACCCAATTCCGCATAACTCGTTCATAAATAATCATTTCCCCAATGGGTTCGTTCTTTACTCCACCCGCTCCATCATTTTCCGCAAACTACCATAATAGGCGGAGGATAATTCTTTTAATGGAAGATCAATCCAGTCATTTATCGAAATGCGGTCGCCGATGACTCGCCCAATGGCCGACAGAGGCGCTTTGTTTTGTATGCAATGCGCAACGAGCTTTTCGGCATTTTCCGGCGTAGTGGAAACAATGATGCGTGACTGCGTTTCGCCGAACAATAATGCATCGGTGCGGATATTTTCGTTCAAGAGAACCTGCGCGCCGATTAATCTCTCTCGATTGGAGATACAGCATTCCACCAGAGTTATCGCCAAACCGCCATCAGAACAATCATGCGCCGATTTTATAAGTCCTGATTTTATGGCAGATAGTACCGTTTCCTGCAATAATTTCTCATAATGCAGATTAAGATTTGGCACTGGGCCGACGGTTTTGCCGAATATGGTGTGAAGATATTCCGAACCGCCCAGTTCTTCTTGATTTTCGCCAATCAAAAATATTAAATCCCCTTCGTCTTTGAACCATTGGGTGGTTATATGATCGATATCATCAATTATTCCCAACATACCAATGGTCGGAGTCGGGAATACGGCATGTTCTGGGTCTTCATTGTAGAAACTGACATTTCCGCCGGTGATCGGTGTCTCAAAAATCCTGCAGGCCTCTCCCATACCATCCACGGCCTCAGAAAAGCCATAATAAATTTCGGGTTTATATGGATTTCCGAAATTTAGGCAGTTAGTGATGGCAATCGGCTTGGCTCCGGAGCAAACCACGTTGCGGGCCGCTTCTGCGACCGCCTGCTGAGCGCCCAGACGCGGGTTGAGATAGCAATAACGGCCATTGCAATCGGTGGTCAAGGCAATCGCCTTTCTTGTTTTCCTGATTCGCATCACAGCGGCATCAGAGCCCGGTCCAACGGCGGTATTGGTGCGTACCATAGAATCATATTGATTATATACCCAATCCTTATTGCAGATGTTCGGCGATGATAAAAGAGTAAGTAAATCCTTATTCCAATCCCTATCAAGCGGAAAATCTTTGATATTGATCTGATTTAATTCATCCAAATAATCCGGCTTTTTTGATTCGCGATGATATACCGGCGCTCCGCCGCCAAGTACAAGGCATTCTGAGGGAATCTTTGCCACCGTTTCGCCATTGAGACGCACTTCGAAAATGCCGGTATCGTTGGCCTCGCCAATTATGGTTGAATCCAACTCCCATTTCTTAAATACTTTTTTTACCTCGTTCTCCATTCCCTTTTTCACACAAACAAGCATCCGTTCCTGTGATTCGGATAGAAGAATCTCATAGGGAGTCATTGCAGATTCGCGGACGGGCACTTTATCAATATCGATGGTGATGCCGGAATTGCCGCGTGCGGACATTTCCGAGCAGGAACAGGTAATTCCCGCCGCACCCATATCTTGAATGCCGACCGCCAAATCTTTATCAATTATTTCCAGAGTGGCTTCAAGCAGTAGCTTTTCCGTAAAAGGATCGCCAATCTGCACCGATGGTCTCTTTGATTCTGATTTTTCGGATATCTCTTCCGATGCAAAAGTTGCTCCATGGATACCGTCACGTCCTGTTTTTGACCCGACAATCATCACCGGATTGCCGACACCTTTTATTGCTCCAGAAATCATTTTGTCTGTTTTAACAATACCGACAGCCATTGCATTCACCAACGGATTGCCAGTGTAAGCCTCATCAAAATAAGTCTCGCCGGCCACTGTAGGGACGCCGAATGAATTGCCATAATCTCCAATGCCGCGCACCACCCCATCAACCAGATATCGGACGCGGGGATTATCCGGAGATCCAAAACGTAGAGAATTAAGAGAGGCAATAGGGCGTGCGCCCATGGTGAAAATATCGCGCAGAATTCCGCCGACACCGGTAGCGGCGCCTTGATGCGGTTCAACTGCCGACGGATGATTATGCGATTCAATCTTGAACACAATTGCCAGCCCATCACCGATATCCACCGCTCCGGCATTTTCTTCGCCAGTTTTGGTGAGAAGCGCTTTTCCCTCGCGCGGAAGTGTTTTTAATAGTGCAATCGAATTTTTATAGGAGCAATGTTCCGACCACATGACAGAGAAAATTCCCAATTCCGTGTAGTTGGGCTCCCTTCCCAATATCTCTTTAATATTTTTGTATTCTTCTTCACTTATCCCATGGTCTATAACCATCTGTGGAGTCACTATTGGTTGATTCATATTTATCCTCAGCGAAATTATCGGGTTTTTCTTCACGCCTGCGACGGATTTAAACCCTGCTTTCATGAAGCCATAAAGCCAGAGGGCTTACAAGTTCATGTTACTCATGCGGGAATATATTGGAGATATGCTAATGAGTCAATTATATAATTTGGTAGTTTTATCGAGGTATGGGGAGACAGATTTATTACATTTGATATTATGTGCAAAAAAATGGCCGACATCGGACGATATCGGCCATCACATAACTTAATCAATTTCCATCAGAATGTCAGATTAAATCTTGCCTATTGCAGATATGTTACACCCAGCCCCTATCTTTGCAGGCCTGAGCCACGCGATTGACAGCAATGAAATATGCCGCATCACGCATGAAGATATTCCTTTTGCGCGCCAGTTCGCTCACGGCCTGAAAAGCCGAAGTCATCTTGACATCGAGTTTCCCCAGCACTTCATCGCGTTCCCAATAATAATTGATATTGCTTTGCACTTGCTCAAAATAACTGCAAGTTACGCCGCCGGCATTGGCAAGAAAATCCGGAATCAAAAATATTTTCCGCTCGGCAATGACTTTATCAGCATCCGGCGTGGTAGGTCCATTGGCGCCCTCGGCGATAATTTTTACTCGTTGGCTGATTTTGTTGACATTTTCCGCCGTTATCTGATTTTCCAAGGCGGCCGGAATAAGTATATCTACATCCTGTTCAACCCAAAGATCACCCGGTAATACCTCATAACCCAAATCACGCGCCTTATTTTTATCAATGCCGCCAAAGCGATCGGTAATCTTGAGCAATGCATCAAGGTCAACCCCTGAGGATTTCTTGAATGTATAGGATGTCTGATCGTGTTGATCCCAGCAGGAAACACAAATTATATTTCCACCCAATTGTTTATAAAGCTGAATGGCGTATTGAGCGACATTACCGAACCCCTGGACGCTGGCGGTAGTATTTTCCGCTTTTAGTCCAAGTTCTTTTAAGACTTCACGAATAGTATATACAACGCCATATCCGGTTGCTTCGGTACGACCAAGCGAACCTCCCATTCCAACCGGTTTACCGGTAATTAATCCGGGCTGATGTCCGCGATGAATGGTCTCGAATTCATCAAGCATCCATAACATATGTTGGGCGCTGGTCATAACATCGGGCGCCGGGACATCAATCAGCGGGCCGATATCTCTGGACAATTGCCTTACCCAGCCACGGCATATCGATTCCTGTTCACGCATGCTCAAATTGTGAGGGTCGCAAACTACTCCGCCCTTACTGCCGCCAAGAGGTATCTCAACAACCGAACATTTCCAAGTCATCCACATGGAAAGGGCTCGAACCGTATCGATTGTCTCCTGAGGGTGAAACCGTATTCCTCCCTTACCAGGACCTCTGGCATCATTATGTTGCACGCGGAATCCGCGGAATATTTTAACTGTTCCATCGTCCATCCGAACCGGAATGCTAAATTGATATTCCCTCATTGGATTGCGCAAAAGCTCCCGCGTGGCCGTATCAAGATTCAAGAATTCGGCCGCACGGTCAAACTGCGACTGTGCCATTGCAAAGGGATTAAATGATTTACTACTCATGGTATTTAAACCTCCTGTTTATAAAAAGCAATGGAGTTCTTTCCTGCTGGCCATTATGGTCTTGAAATGATGAATTCTTAGTCTCCATGCTATAAAAGATATACCATATATTATATAAGCTGTCAAGACAATTCGGAATAATAGCAATAAATAATTTGCCTGATTTATATGGAATATTTCTCATGAAAACCAGATAATGGTAGTTATCCAAAATAATTGTAATAAAATTTACAATGATTACATGTTATTATATGACAATGACATACAACATATATATAAACTACATATTTAATATCAACAAACTAACATTAGCGATATTGCTTGACATATAATAAATACATACATCCTACATATGGCGCATTAATGGCTATTTTGAAAAAGGCTTAGAATGTGAATTATTTCACAGAGTAAACATTTCGATCAAACGATTATTGGGACGGTAATTGGACCATGCGGTATTACCGCGATTGAGGGATTATTCTTAATCTTTCCCAAAACCTCCCGCACCGTTCCTATTATGTCATCGGTCTTTTTCATTCGGCAACTTTCAGTTTTCTCTTGACTCAAAGAGGAGTATAAAAAAATATCTGCTTTTTTGAAGGACATGGCCAATTTCTGAGCCTGCCAACGATCCATCAAATTGCAGACCGGATTTGAAAGCCCCTCCAATAACTCATTGATAGACCGATAAGAACTCATCAATTTGGCAAAATTCCCATCATCGGGTATTCCTTTTGAGCACTCGGAAACGGCAATAATTGTCCCACTTTCTTCTACTATTCTTGATGCCGTCCATATTCCCTTTACCGTCTGATAAAGATTCTGGTCAAGCGGATATCCGGAATTTGTCGTAATTACAATTGGAAATTTCTTCTCCAATTTAACCATAGATATTTGAGCAGATACTCTTGCCCCTTCCCTATGTGCGCCTAAATAATTTCCAGAGAAGATTGAA
>JAGVEJ010000246.1 GCA_020058225.1 Candidatus Zixiibacteriota bacterium
AATTAGCAAAAATCTGCCTTGCGGCGCTTCTTTTGTTGCCGGTTTACTCGTGGGCGGGAGAAGAAGATATTTATAGCGAAAAGAATATAATAACCATTGATAGCGGACCGGTTATTAGCGATTACAACCAGCATATACCGGCATTGCCATACACTCAATATTATAATGATATAATTCCTGATAATCCGCCGGATAGTATCTGGGATAGCGTAATAATTACCAATGATGTCTGGCCGGCCGGAACAGCTCAGAAACCGCCGGTAACTTTTAATCCTAATAACAGAAATAAATCAATTTCATTTGCCATTACGGATAAAGGTATCTGGAAATTCACAGTTAAACATCTTAAATATAATGATTGCGATTATCCTATCCCTGATACAATAACCATTCTTGGCTCGGCTTTAATGAATGTCACGGTTATCGAAAAGACACCGCATCAGGGGTCAACTTTAACCACCGCAGGGTCGATTATTCTGGTTTCAATATTGATGTTGACGACCATAATCATATTGAGAAAGAGAACATCAATGGGAGGAATATCTTAGAGAATTAGGGGGATTTTTTAAGGTAGAGCGGGTCGGGATCATTGTGATCCCGGCCTTTTTTATGCCACTCACTTTCATATTTATATTCTGCATATTATAATATCCCCATGAAGAGGGTTGCTTTTGCCACTATCGGTTGTCGGCTAAATCAGTATGAAACCGAAAAAATGGCTTCAAAATTGGCCGCCTGCGGCTTTTCAAGAGTGGACTTTGAATCGCCGGCCAATCTCTATATCATAAATACCTGCACGGTCACTGGTCGGGCTGATGCCAGTTGTCGAAAAAGCATCGCCCATGCGGCTAAATGCCATGGGAATCCCAAAATTGTGGTCGTTGGTTGTATGGTTACATCGGATAGAAATGAAGTTGCATTGCTTAATGGCGTGGACTTACTGATTTCCAATGATGAAAAAGAAAATATTATATCGATTCTACAGGAAAAAATTCCGGAATTATTTGGCGCGCCCGGCGATAACTCAGTAATTGAAAATCAGAATTATGGGGGCGGCGCGGCCATTTCTGATTTCTATCGGCATAATCGCGCCTGGGTAAAAATCGGCGATGGGTGCAATCAAAATTGTTCATATTGCATTGTTCCCCTTGTGCGAGGGAATTTGGTTAATCGGCCTTACGATGAAATAATCCGCGAAATAAGGAGTTTGGTATCCCATGATTATAATGAAGTCGTTCTGACAGCGGTGCATATCGGAAAATACCATACCGGAGATATCAAATCATTGGCGCAATTGACCCGAATCATACTTTCGGAAACAGATTTAACCCGTCTTCGGCTCTCATCAATTGAGCCTCAAGAAGTCACTAATGAATTGTTGGATACTATGGCGTCGGGCGGGAGTCGCATTTGCCGGCATCTTCATGTCCCGCTTCAATCCGGTTCCAATAGGATTCTTAAGGACATGAGAAGGCCGTATAACATGAAACAATATCGTGCAATCCTTGAAATGATTAAGGCGAAAATCGATAATGTCGTTATTGGCGCCGATGTCATAGTTGGCTTTCCGGGTGAAACCGATGATGATTTTCATGATACCATAGAAATTGTCGAATCCGGATTGATTGATTATCTTCATGTATTCTCATATTCAAATCGCAAGGGAACCGCGGCGTCTTCTCTGTCAGATAAAGTACCTACTGCTATTATTAAAGAAAGAAACCGAATTCTGCGTGATATATCATCAAGATTGATTCATCAGGCTCTTCTGCGGCAGGTTGGCAAAGTCGTAGGAGCCATATCAGAACATAAATCGGAAAGAGATGAATATTATTCCGGAATAACGGATAATTATCTAAAAGTGGCCATTCCCGTGGGATATGGCGGTACCAAGCAAGTTATCAACATAAAGATTACCGGAGCAGAAACAAAAATTCTTACCGGTGCAGTTGTGTCATAAAGAATCCCGATATTTTTTATAGTAGGTCGAGCCCCTTGCGGGCTCGACACTGTGTTGAAACCGCAAGAGTTTCGACCTACTATGGGTAGCTATAGTATCTGTCCTACAGAAGGAATATTTTTTCTCTACCCGTACGTACCTTCTTTGTAGCATTGCGGGTATCGAAAATCAGTTTGGCATGCTGGACTATCCATTGATAGTTATAGGCGGTATGGTCGGTTACAATAATCACCAAATCTGCTTTTTTCAATAGCGCAGGAGTTAATTTAGCGGAATGAAGAAAGCCATCATTCCATTTTATTTGCGTGGCATGCGGATCGTTATAGATAATTTTTGCGCCTTCAATCTCAAGAAGTTTTATGACATCCAAAGCAGGCGATTCGCGGAGGTCTTTTATGTCCCTCTTATAGGTAGCTCCAAGAATCAAAATATTCGAATTTTTAATAGCCCTACCCTTATCATTTAGAATTCTGCGTGTTCTTTCAATTACATATTCCGGCATGTGCGAATTGATATCACCGGCCAGTTCGATGAAGCGGGCATAATAATTAAGGCTTTTCAATTTCCATGATAAATAATGGGGGTCAATCGGGATGCAATGCCCACCAAGCCCGGGTCCTGGATAGAATGGCATGAAGCCAAACGGCTTACTGGAAGCCGCATCAATTATCTCCCAGACATTCAATTGTAGGCGGTCGCACATTAGGGCGACTTCATTTACCAAACCGATATTGACCGAACGGAAAGTATTTTCCAATAATTTTACCATTTCTGCCGCTTTGGTTGACGATAACGGATATACCGAATCAACTACTTTTTCATAAAAGACCTTGGCAATTTTGGTGCAATTGGGGGTGATTCCACCGACTACGCGAGGGGTATTTTTGGTTGCAAATTTGGCATTACCCGGGTCAACTCTTTCGGGCGAAAAGGCCAAATAAAAATCTTTACCGACCCTTAAGCCGGTTTCATGAAGAATCGGCAGGATTAAGTCCTCGGTGGTACCGGGATAGGTGGTTGATTCGAGAATAACCAGCATATCTTTATGAAGGTATTCTTTCACCCATTTGACTGCGGCCAGGATATAACTGACATCGGGGTCTTTTGTTTTCGACAATGGCGTAGGAACGCAAATGGAAACGGTATCGACCTGTTTTAGTATTTTCGGATCAGTTGAGACGGCAAGCTTTCCGGTTTTAATAAGATTGGCTACTCTGGCATCGGGAATATCATCAATATCGGATTTCCCGGCGTTTATTAAATTCACTTTGGTTTCCAATATATCAAATCCAGCGACATTAAACCCCTCTTCACCAAATTCAACGGCAAGAGGAAGTCCGACATATCCCAACCCGACAATGCCAACCTTGGCCGTTCTGTTTTCAATTTTTTTAAGCAAATCCTTCATCATACATTCACCTTTTTATAAACCTGCGGCTTATTTCACTCTATTTTCTTATTAACCCTCTCCAATACTGAAGAGTATCCTGAAGTGTTTTCTCGAGTCTTATTTGGGGAATCCAGCCCAAGTCCTTTCTCGCTTTGGAATTACTTCCCTTTAATATAGGAATATCGGATTTTCTCAGGCGTTTTTTATCGATAATGACTTTTATATCAATGGGAGAAATTTTCAATAGTTTTTTCAATAGTTTTTCAATGGAAATTGCCCGGTTGGAAGAAAATTGATATATTTCGCCTGATTTTCCTTTAATCCCTGCCAAATAATACCCTTTGACGATATCTCTAACATCGGACAAATCGCGTTTCACGGTCAAATCTCCAACAACCATCTCCGGCTTATTGAGTCCGGCAGAAATCAGGGCAATTTGCCGGCAAAAAGAAGGCACTACAAATATATCGCTCTGGCGCGGCCCGGTATGATTGAAACTTCTTGCTATCACAACCGGAAGATTATACTGCCGGAAATAATATTTGGCAATATATTCCATTGTCGCCTTGGATATACCATACGGCGAAATGGGGTTAAGCAATTGAGTTTCCTTCAAGAGCTTATTGGCAGGGCTAAAAATTCCGTAGCAATCCGAGGAACTTATAAAAACAAGCTTTTTTAGAGTATTTTTTTGTGAAAGGGCCGACTCCAAGATATTTAGGGATCCAAAAATATTCACCTGATATGTCAATCTCTCTTTTTGGATGGATTGTCCCACCGAAGCCATGGCGGCTAAATGAAATATATATTCCGGCTTGATTGCCTTAATAATACGGGAGACTCTGGATTGGTCGGTAATATCGACAGTTTTCAGTTCCAAGTTTTTGATGATTTGCCGGATATTATCAGTGGGTTCATTGGGAGCAATCAGGCCATAGATTTCATAATCATGCGAAAGGAGCAATTCCGCCAAGTGCGAACCGGCAAACCCGGCTATGCCGGTAATCAGTATCTTACTTTTTCTTTTCACGCAGTCTTTCCAAGTCGGCATCGACCATCATACGAACCAGCCCGTCAAAATCAACTTCGGGTTGCCACCCCATTTCTTTCTTGGCGCGGGAAGCATCACCAAGCAATCTATCAACTTCGGCTGGACGAACAAACCTCGGGTCCACAACAACATAATCATGGAAATCAAGATTTACATATCCGAAGGCGGTTTGGACAAATTCTTTGACGGAATGGCTTTTGCCGGTGGCAATAACAAAGGTGTCGGGTTCCTCTTGCTGAAGCATCAACCACATAGCCTTGATATAGTCGCCCGCAAATCCCCAATCACGTTCGGCCTCAAGGTTTCCAAGCGAAAGCTTATCGGTCAGACCGAGTTTAATCCGGGCGACGCCGTCGGTGATTTTGCGGGTAACAAATTCCAATCCTCGACGGGGAGATTCATGATTAAATAAAATGCCGCTACCGGCATGGATATTATAACTCTCGCGATAATTTATGGTGATGAAATGTCCATAGACTTTGGCGACGCCATAAGGTGAACGGGGATAGAAAGGGGTATTCTCAGTTTGAGGTACCTCACGCACTTTGCCGAACATCTCGGAAGAGGAGGCTTGATAAAACCTGATATTTTTATTAAGGAGCCGGATTGCCTCCAAAATTTTGGTAACGCCAAGGGCATCAAATTCACCGGTTAAGACCGGCTGGTTCCATGAGGTTGGCACAAATGATTGTGCGGCAAGATTATATATTTCATCCGGTTTTACTTCCTCAACAATGCCGATTATGGACAATTGGTCCAACAGGTCAGCTTGAAGTAATCCCAATTTATCTCGAATATGCGAAATTCTTTCGAAAGATTCGGTTGATGAACGTCGCACCATGCCAAAGACCTCATAACCCTTTTTAAGCAAAAATTCGGCAAGATATGAACCATCCTGACCTGTGATTCCTGTGATAAGTGCACGCATTTTCTTTCTCCCGTTCAAAAGAGTTTGGCATTTCTTCACCCATTGCAGGAAAAACTGAATAAATGCCTACGGTAATATCAATATAGCAATTTACAAAATTCAGGGCAAATAGTTTCATAGCTATCTATGCAGATTCTCGAAAAAGCCAACGACTTACAGGAATATTATCATTTAAGTCGGAGGCCTACAAGTAAAATGGAATCCACTGCGATATAATTTTCAAGAAATGGTATAATCGTCCAAATTTATTTTCTAACAAAGGCCGTTAAAATCCATCTTGCAGAAATATTATGATTATTTAAATTAGTTGTGATTGCCAGATATCAAAATTTTGAAACCCAAAAGATTTTCTTTCCGGAGGGTGCATTGCTATGAATGAAAAGCCAAGACAAGGACTTGATATTGATGATTTAATGGAAAAGGCAGTCCATGCCGCCGCGGAGTTCCTCAAATATGATCAACAACAGACGGATCGGATTGTCACTGCTATTTATAAGGCCGGTTTTAATAACCGCATACGACTGGCCAAAATGGCTTTCGAGGAAACCAAATTGGGAGTACTAAAAGATAAAATCATAAAAAATGTCATCGCTACCCGCTTTGTCTATGAAGATATTAAAAATATTAAAACCGTTGGCATTATTTTCGAAGATATCGAAAAGGGCATCGTGGAAATCGCTCAACCGCTGGGGCCGATTTTTGCCATAACGCCTGTAACCAATCCAACCTCGACCGTATTATTCAAGATTCTAATAGCGTTGAAATCCCGCAATCCAATTATTATCCGTCCTCATGGCGCCGCCAAGAAATGTTCCAGTGAGGCGGCTAAAATCTGCTATGAAGCGGCGTTGTCTGAAGGCGCTCCGGAGCATTGCATCCAATGGATAAGACAATCCACGGAAGAAGAAACCCTGCAATGTATGAGCCATCACAAAACGGCGCTGGTGCTTGCGACCGGATCAACTTCACTCGTCAGAGCGGCTTTTCGCTCAGGAAATCCCGCGATTGGCGTCGGCCCGGGGAATGTTCCGGTATTTATTGGGATGACCGCCAATGTGCCATTTGCCGTAGAGCAGATTTATTTATCAAAGACCTTTGATAATGGCACAATCTGCGCTAGCGAGCAGGCTCTGGTGGTTCGCAAATGCCATGTGGAACAGACCATCAAGGAATTTAAAAAGCGGGGAGCATATTTTTTATCCAAAGAAGAAATCAAGCGGCTTGAACCGGTGGCGTTCAATGTCACACAAAAAGTGATGCGAACCGAGGTCATTGGCCAACCGGCGCCGGTAATTGCCAAAATGGCCGGGATTGATGTTCCGGAAAAAACTACTCTCTTGATAGCGCCACTTGATGAGATCGGTTTGGAATCACCGCTTTCGCTGGAAATTTTGGCGCCGATACTGGCTTTCTATGTCGCCGAAGATATCGAGCAGGCAATTGAGCTTTGTCGCAAAATCAATATCAATGGCGGTCTTGGGCATACCATCAGTATGTTTTCCAACAACGAAGAACGAATAATGTATTTTGCCTCGACAATGAACGCCGGGCGGATACTTGTGAACACGCCGGCATCACAGGGGGCCATGGGCGGTACATATAATTCATTGCGTCCATCACTCACCCTTGCCTGCGGTTCCGGAGGAAAAAATATCACAACCGATAATATCAGCGCCCGGCATTTGCTAAATATTCAAAGAATTGCAAGGCGCAAAGTTAGCCCGCATATTAGTTCGGAGAATATGGATTTGTACTTTGATGAGTCTATCGATGCCGATGCTTATGAAAGAAAATTTATCGGGCAATAGGGGGGGCATATATATAGATTATGAATCGACACATAGACACAGTGTTGAAACCGCCGGCGACCATAGAGTGGAAGTAGGGGGGCGCGGGTGTATCAGGAATGAAGGCGTATGCCATACGCCCCCACAATTAGCCATTGCCCGCCTGCGGGGGGGGTGAACAGCCGATATGGAAAATCCCGGCTTGATGGGTTACCATTGAAAGATTATTCGCGGCAGGTCTCATTCCGCCTCATAGAGCCGGAAAAGGACCTGCCGCAACTTTAATTGCACCGGTCTGGAAGGGTTGGTCTTGAATGGCCGTCAGGTCTCATCCCCCGATAAATCAGGGGACAGGACCTGACGGAACAGAATTTCAGTCGACCCCACCAAGCCCATGGCGGAACAACACATTGCGAAGCGCTCAGGAATCTCTTGCAATAACCCTGGAATCGTCTCCCGGTTTGTGCTATATTACAGTCACACCTACGGATCTCAGGACAGGCATTACCTTCGACCTACGCTACTGCTGCTCTACTTCGCTGATTCTTCCCTTATGTCTTTAAGCAGGTCATGATCAACATGCTTTTCTATACCAAACCCATATAGCTCTGGGTGGCGGTAGAGCCCTCTTTCGTCTGGCCTCTTTTCCACTTCAACTTGTATACGATTGGCTTCAGACCACTTATCATGACGAACACCAGTTACTTGCCACGAGACTTTCATCGAAGGCACCCCGCCTGCAATGGCAAATACATTTCCGGAGATCTCTTCCGAAATATAAACTGGGGCATAGCCACCAATACAGGTCAGTTGATAACGGAACTCACGATTTAACGCTCCGAAGTACTCCGGCAATTCTACTACCGCTCGACCCTCCGCGTCCAACACCGCGTTACCATTGTAGATATTCATCATGTCAGGCGACTCGACGAAGCTGTGTTGCAAGTATTTGTTTTCTGGATCAAGAGGATGATCAATTCTAAAAGAGCCACCAGATTTACTGAGAGTACCATCTATGTCTACATCACTATAAAACTTCCCGGCATAGTTATCGTTTGAGGCATTATACGCGTCACCAACAATGCCATAAGCACTGCTGCCACCAATGGCCCTTCCTTGAACACCTACTGAAGCACCAGCGGAGCTAACCTCTGCCTTTCCATATACCCCCGTCGCCGCAGCATTGTCCGTTTCAACATCTGAGACTATTCCCTTCAAATCGCCTAAATCAACGTCACGTTTAACCAGAAGTAACGCAGTGCCCCCTTCAGAACAATTGTTATTACCGATGATCACCCTGTCACTACATATCTTCATGGTGCTGTCACCAAACGTGATTTTACTGAACACCGTATCGTCGATTGTCGTGTGCAGATACTGCGGATGATCATCGTCACCCAAACCCGACAGTTCCCCGTGATCTGTTACTCCACCGCCAAGGGAGTCTTTTATGCAGACCACACTGCCGTCTTCGTTGATCTGACTAATATAGTATCCCGAGGGACAGGTTTCCTCAACACGAAGCTGGACTTCACTTGAACTGATCTCAGTCGCTCCAATGGAACCAGGCAGTACACCGGCAGCTTCAGAGGCATACTGAGCCGAATCAACTCTCAGAGCCTGATAGGCGTATGGAACGCTGATAAGCTTGGTGCGCGGTGCGATTTCGCTGTCCACCCCCACCTTGATCCCCAGCCACCGCGCCGTGTCCTCAAACAGGTTGCTTGGCAACGCGACACTGTCACCCAGACTGTAGCTGAATAACCCGTCCGTCACAATCACCGTGCGATAGGCGTTGTCCCACAGCACCGTTCCTCCAATTGCCGCATCATAGATGCGGAATTGGATCAGGTACGGCCCGTCAGCCACCGCTGACCCGGCGGGGGTCGTCAGCCGCCCCTGGTAATTGACTATCTGCGGTACATCAGCGAGAGCTGCGGCCAAAACGACGCAAACCGCTACAGCCGCCGCGCCGAGGATTCTTGCAAAGCGCAACATGGCGTTCTCCTTAACTTCTTAAAGGTTTCGTCTGCCATAAATATTTACATTATTTACATCATCATTAAAATTGCAATAAGCACCGGTAAAAAGATCTGCCCATTCGTCATCCCAGGTTACATTGGGAATAACATCGCCATTGCGATATTGAGTTACTTGTAGATTTTCCGCCATCCACACTTGCGTCCCAATCGTTACAGTTTGGTAAATATTACCATCAATGTCTGTTACAGTGCCGGTCTCTGGTCCACAGTTAGGCACCAGGCCGCCCTTGTAGAGATAATTAATCAGGTAGCTTATATCCGGCAATATTTACAGTTCCGGAGTTGTTGACATCGCCGCAATCGCCTGCAAATGATATTGCAGAAGTGATTAAAAGGATAATGCCTAACAGCGTCATTAATGTTCGTTTCATAATTTTCCCTCCAAATAGATTGTAGAAATTAACGATGATTTCATCTTTTGGGGCGTGCTTTAGAAAATCCCCGATTTCTCCCAGATAGCCTATACTATTTATCCCCCAGTGCCCGATCCGTCAGCCGCCGGACTGGCTTTATATGGGGTATTATAAATCGCTATGGTTTACTGTAGTATAGGAAAATAGGGAAAATGGTCAAGAGATTTTTTGTGTTTTTAAGACAAATTTATCGAATTTCGCTGTGAGTTTACGATATCCCAATCAGGGGTCTGGATTCTGGCTTCCGAGGCTGTGTCGAAACTCCCGACCAAGGATCGGGACAGGCACAGTTTCGACCTACAATCTCGTTTTGAGGGACGTAGGGGTTTGATTTATCAAACCCTCGCCCAAT
>JAGVEJ010000068.1 GCA_020058225.1 Candidatus Zixiibacteriota bacterium
CGTCATCGCCGCCGTCAAGGTCGTCTTACCGTGATCTACGTGACCTATCGTCCCGACATTAACATGCGGCTTCGTCCTAACAAATTTCTCCTTCGCCATTGGTAGGATATTCCTCCATTTATTTAAACATATATCATTTTTCCGAACATTTTAACCGCAACCTCATTCGGTAATGGGGCATATTTCGCAAATTGCATGGTATAGGAACCACGCCCCTGAGTGATGTTTCTTAATGCTGTTGCGTATCCAAACATCTCTGCCAGCGGTACAACGGCCGAGATCACCTGTACGTTATTTTTTGGAATCATACCGCTTATTTTCCCGCGGCGAAGATTCAGATCACCCACCACATTGCCCATATATAATTCAGGACACACTGCCTCAACATCCATTACCGGCTCCAAAATCACCGGTTTGGCTTTGCGAACAGCTTCCTGCAATGCCATAGAGGCCGCCACCTTAAAAGCAATTTCGCTGGAATCAACGTCATGATAAGAACCATCTAATAGCGTAACTCTGAGTCCTGTTAACGGGTATCCCGCTAAGGCTCCATTCGACATAGATTCTTTAATTCCCTTTTCAATTGCAGGAATATATTCTCTAGGGACGGAAGTCCCGACAAGCTTATTCTCAAATTTAAAATCGGACCCATTATTAGTTGGCTCAACTCTTATCCAGACATGACCGTATTGACCCCTGCCGCCCGTTTGTTTGACAAATTTTCCTTCTGCTTCAACCAACTCGGTAATAGTTTCTTTATAAGCGACCGATGGTCTGCCGATATTCGCCTGCACATTAAATTCGCGAATCATTCTATCGATCAGAATTTCCAAATGTAGTTCACCCATCCCCGAAATTATGGTCTGACCCGTCTCTTCATTCATTCTGACCTTGAAAGTAGGATCTTCTTCCTCTAATCTTGACAATGCCTCAGATAATTTGTCCTGATCAGCCTTGGACTTCGGTTCGATAGCTACAAAAATTACCGGTTCAGGGAAACTCATCACTTCCAATATAACCGGATGTTTTGAATCACATAAAGTATCGCCGGTGGTGGTTTTGCGGAAACCGATAATAGCCACAATATCGCCGGTTGATGCAGTTTCAATGTCCGTTCTTTTATTGGAATGCATCTGTAGAATTCGTGAAACTCTTTCCCTTATCCCTGAATTGGGATTCAAAAGGGACATCCCTGTTCTTATCTCACCGGAATAGACACGAACATAGCATAGTTTTCCAGTATGCGGATCTGTTTGAATTTTAAATGCCAACGCGGCGGCGGGCTCCTCGGGACTCGGTTTTCTCTGAAGTTCTTTCATAGAATCGGGATGATACCCCTTCACCGGAGGAAGATCTTTGGGTGAAGGCAGATAATTTATAATTGAATCAAGCAACTTCTGAATACCGCGATTCCGGAATGATGAGCCACAAAGCACCGGAACTATGGCGCACTTTATCACGCCGATACGAATAGCTTTATTTATATCGTCCGGTTCAATTTGTTTTCCGTGGAGAAATTTATCAAGAAGAACATCATCAAATTCGGAAACCGCTTCCAACATTAATTCGCGTGCCTGTGCGGCCGAATCTTTCATATCTTCCGGAATTGGAAAATCGGTAAAAGTGGCGCCAAGCGATTCTTCATGATATACCCGATATGTCAAATCAACCAAATCTATAATGCCGGTAAAATATTCCCCCTCGCCGGCTGGAATTTGAATTGGGATGCATTTGAGGGAAAATTTTTCGTTCATATCGCCGATAACGCGATTGAAATCGGCCCCAACCCTATCCATTTTATTTATATAGGCAATTCTTGGAACATGGTATTTGTCCGCCTGAAGCCAAACCGTCTCTGATTGCGGTTCCACCCCCCCAACGGCGCAAAACAGAGCCACAGCTCCGTCCAAAACTCTTAAGGACCTTTCAACTTCGACTGTAAAATCGACATGCCCCGGGGTATCTATTATATTAATGTGATAACCATTCCAGAAACAGGTAGTCGCGGCGGAGGTTATAGTTATCCCTCTCTCCTTTTCCTGCTCCATCCAATCCATGGTGGCGGCGCCATCATCGACTTCACCCATACGGTGGACTTTGCCGGTATAATAAAGGATACGTTCAGTCGTCGTGGTTTTGCCGGCATCAATATGAGCCATAATGCCGATATTCCTTATGAGATTTAAATCCTTTTTTCCAGACATAAAAATACCCTGACTGAACTCCACCAACTCAACAGGCTTACTGACAAGAAACCATTCAGCCGACCGTAAAATTCAGCAGGGGGCGGTTGGCCTATAATAGAGCTTCTTATCTTATCTTAAATAAGGCCCGCAACTAAGTTTCTACCTTCTTTCGTTAAATCCTTTTCCAAATTACCATCTAAAATGAGCAAAGGCTTTATTGGCCTCGGCCATTTTATGAGTATCTTCTTTTTTCTTGATTGATGCCCCTTCATTGTTGGCGGCGGCTATCATCTCGCCGGCCAATTTTTCAGCCATAGTATGCTCGCCGCGAGAACGCGAATAATTTATCATCCAACGAATTGCCAGCGCCACACGCCGATCCGCACGCACTTCAACAGGCACCTGATAGGTTGCACCACCCACACGACGCGATTTTACCTCAAGCACCGGCTTAACATTATTGATCGCTTTATGAAAGACTTCTATTCCAGCTTGACCGGTTTTTTTCTGAATACTGTCAAGAGCAGAATAGATTATTCCCTCGGCTACGGCTTTTTTGCCGCTGGTCATCATGGCGCCGATAAACTGGCTAATCAACCTATCCCCATACTTCGTATCGGGGATCAAATCTCTTTTTGGTGGTGCCTTTTTTCTTGGCATTGGCTCAACCTACTTTTCCTGTTTTTTGGGTCTTTTCGTTCCATATTTGGAACGCCCTTGAGTTCTGCCGCCGACACCGGAAGCATCCATAGTGCCGCGTATAATATGATACCGAACACCAGGAAGATCTTTAACACGACCGCCTCTGATGAGCACAATTGAGTGTTCCTGCAGATTATGACCTTCACCAGGAATATAAGCCGTTACTTCCATTTGGTTGGTCAAGCGGACACGCGCGACTTTCCGCAATGCAGAGTTGGGCTTCTTGGGAGTAGTTGTATATACTCTGGTGCAAACCCCTCTCTTCTGAGGACAACTCTTCAGAGCAGGCGTTGTAGTTTTAGATTTAACCTGCTGACGCCCTTTCCGTATCAATTGTGTTATAGTCGGCAACTTCTCTCCTTTAAAAATTTAGCTTATCCAAAAGCAAAATAGATTCGTAATTTATCTATATCTTTTTTCTTGTCAAGCGTTTTCTTGGAAAATATTTGCGAGAGATTCATCCGAATCCGCTCCGCCTGTCTCTTCATCCTCCGGAATTACCTCCACTGCGCGATATTTCTTAATACCGGTTCCCGCAGGAATCAAACGTCCAATAATAACGTTCTCTTTCAAACCTTGAAGTTTGTCCACTTTTCCGCTTATGGCCGCTTCCGTCAGGACTTTGGTGGTTTCCTGAAAAGAAGCTGCAGAGAAAAAGCTTTCAGTCGAAAGAGAGGCCTTGGTGATTCCCAGAAGCAGAGGTTCAAAAGTGGCCGGTTCGCCGCCCTCGGCTATACCTCTCGCGTTTTCCTCAGCAAACTTATTTTTGTCAACCTGCTCGCCTTCAAGAAAATTGGTATCACCCGGGCGCGTCACCTTCACCTTTTGAAGCATTTGTCGCACAATAACTTCTATGTGTTTATCGTTTATCTTTACACCCTGTAAACGATAGACTTCTTGAATCTCATTTACCAGATATTCCTGCACTTCTTTGGCTCCAGAGATACGAAGAATATCATGTGGATCTATCGAACCTTCACATAGCCTCTCCCCGGCCTGAACGCGGTCGCCATTATGAACATGAAGATGTCGTCCATGAGGAACTAAATATTCCTTGGTTTCTCCTTCATCACCATGGACCAAAACCTGTTGTTGGCCGCGCACAATTTTGCCAAACTCAACTATTCCATCAACTTCCGA
This sequence comes from Candidatus Zixiibacteriota bacterium, assembly GCA_020058225.1. GTDB lineage: Bacteria > Zixibacteria > MSB-5A5 > GN15 > PGXB01 > JAGVEJ01. Next base: position 4,029 of record JAGVEJ010000068.1, read on the forward strand.
GATAACGGCAGGATCATGGGGACGACGGGATTCAAACAATTCGGCCACACGGGGCAAACCGCCGGTAATATCACGAGTCTTGGATATGGCACGAGGAATTTTCACAAGCAATTCACCTTGAGATAATTCTTGTTGATCCTTTACCAATAAATGGGCGCCGGTTGGAATTCGATAACTGCCTAATTCCTTCCCTTTTGAATCTTGAATAATGATTGCCGGGAACATGGTTTTTTCCCGCTCCTCAACAATGATTGGCTGAATTAAGCCGGTGGTTTCATCCAATTCTTCACGCAAAGAAACATCGGGCACGATATCTTTAAAAATCACTTTGCCGCCAAATTCGGATACCATAGTATTTGAATAAGGATCCCATTCAAATATGGCAGTATTTTTGGTAATTTCCTGACCATCGGTTACAGCCAGGACCGCCCCATAAGGCACTTTCATGCGAGAACGCACTCTTGATCGGTCATCCAGAATATGAATTTCACTCTCGCGATTTACCACAATCTGGGAATTATCAGAACGGGCAATAGCATTGATATTTACAAAGGTAACTTTGCCGCCATATTTGGCATCAACCTTCGATTGCGCGGCAATGCGCGCCGCAGTTCCGCCAATATGGAAAGTACGCAGAGTCAACTGGGTGCCCGGCTCGCCGATTGACTGAGCCGCAATGACGCCAACCGCTTCGCCGATATTTACCATTTTCATGGTGGAAAGGTCACGGCCATAGCACTTGGCACAAGCGCCGCGTTTCGATTCGCAGGTTAAGACAGAGCGTATTCGGACATAATCGATTCCCGCATCTTCAATTTGGGCGGCATGTTCTTCCTTGACCTCTTCGCCTGCGCTAACTATGACTTCATCGGTTATCGGATCAAAAACATCCTCAAGAACCACACGGCCAAGGATACGATCGCGCAGTGACTCAATTACTTCTTCGCCCTCTTTTAGAGCGGCAACATTTAAACCCAAAATGGTACTACAATCTATTTCAGTTATAATTACATCCTGTGCAACATCTACCAAACGACGCGTTAAATAGCCGGCGTCGGCAGTCTTTAATGCGGTATCAGCCAATCCTTTACGGGCGCCGTGGGTCGATATAAAATACTCAATCACCGAAAGTCCTTCGCGGAAGTTTGATATAATCGGCGATTCGATAATTTCTCCAATTCCACCGGTAATCTTTTTCTGCGGTTTTGCCATAAGTCCGCGCATTCCGGCCAACTGTCGGATCTGCTCTTTGGATCCTCTTGCGCCCGAATCGGCCATCATATACACCGGATTGAATCCATCTCGATCGCGCGCAAGATTATTAAACATAACCTCAGAAACTTCGGATGTTGTCCTAGTCCAGATATCTATAACCTGATTGTAACGTTCGCCATTGGTTATAACCCCTCGTTCATACCGCTTCTGAATTTTCTCAACATCCTTTTTGGCGCTTTCTATGAGGCGAAGTTTCTCCTCGGGAACCAGCATATCTTCGATAGAAACGGTGATTCCCGCTAATGTGGCATATTCGAAACCGAGTTTTTTTAATTTATCGAGAACTTCAACCGTTTGAACAGACCCTGCCTGACGATAGCAATTGAGAATCAATTGCTCTATTTTGCTCTTTGAAGCTACTTCATTATAGAATAACATCCCCTTGGGTAACACCAAATTAAATATTATTCTGCCCACAGATGTTTCTACCAATTGCCCATCCATCCGGATTTTTACTCGGGCATTTAAACTCAATTGGCCGGCCGCATGCGCCGCTTGTGCCTCATCCGGCGAATAAAATATCATTCCCTCGCCCTTTGCTCCCGGCCGGGTTTTGGTTAAGTAGTAGCATCCGATAACCATATCCTGTGATGGAATGGCGATTGGCCTACCCGAAGACGGCACCAGGAGATTATTCGTCGAAAGCATCAAAAGGCGCGCTTCCAATTGGGCTTCAAAAGATAAGGGAACATGCACTGCCATTTGGTCGCCATCGAAATCAGCGTTAAATGCGGCGCAAACCAAAGGATGAAGTCTGATCGCTTTTCCCTCTACCAATACGGGATAAAATGCTTGAATACCAAGACGATGCAGAGTCGGGGCACGGTTGAGAAATATCGGGTGGTCCTCAATAATTTCCTCGAGGATATCCCAAACTTCGGGACGTTCCCTTTCAACCAGCTTCTTGGCAGACTTTACAGTCTGAACATATCCTTTTTCCTCAAGTTTCATTATGATGAATGGCTTAAAGAGCTCCAGCGCCATAGTTTTGGGAAGGCCACACTGGTGCAATTTTAGCTCCGGACCAACAACAATCACCGAACGGCCGGAATAATCGACACGTTTTCCAAGCAGATTCTGACGAAATCTCCCCTGTTTACCTTTTAGCAAGTCAGATAGCGATTTAAGCGGGCGCTTGGAATCGCCGCGAACCGAATGCGTACGGCGGCCATTGTCAAACAAGGCATC
>JAGVEJ010000171.1 GCA_020058225.1 Candidatus Zixiibacteriota bacterium
ATAGACCCAGAAATCATCCCATGTATATACCGGCTCCATATGCGCGCCCAGGATTGGATATGCGCTGACCAACAAAAATAGGCCGATATTGGCCCATTTTCTGTCAAAGGAAAGTATCCGAAGATAGCGGTAAAATAGCGGTCCCAGAATCGACGCCAGGAGGAATTGCAGGATAAAAAAGGACTCTCGCGGCGGTAAAGAAAATATTTCTTTAATAAATATCGTCGTGTAAGTCGTAAAAGGGCGAATAGAAAATGGATAATAAGTCTGGTGCAAATTAAGCCGCTTTTGCCATAATTCCTCCGATTGCGTCATTTGCGAGCCGCACCATTTGGTATGCAACAAGAAAGACAGGGCCAAAACGGCAAGGGTTATAAGGACAGGGGTTAAATACTCTCGGGTTTTGGCTGTCATCGAGTCTCCATTCTTAATTGTGTAGCATCTCAATAAATAATCGGCGCAAAAAAAAGCAAGCGGTTTGAAACGGGAGTGTTGTGGCTGCCTTTGAGGGGACTGAATAAGATCATACCCCCTTTTTGGAGATTTATCAAGATTTATTTTTAATAAATGGTCTAACGGCAAGGCTTTCATGAGCGTGATTTTAGGGGAGATGGTAGGGTCGCTCTGGTGGATAATATCCCAAGGGGTCAGGTGTTGTTTGTGGCCGGCAGATGTGGACTCGCCGCGGCGAGCCGCCCACGGGCAGGTTTTTTTTCAAAAAGCCCTATATATGGGCAATAGGTTGAAATTCGCCTGCGGCGGATGTTTCCTGCATTTTTTTGCCCCAAGTCTTAAATAATATCATCCAGAGACTTATGCCAACTTTCGAACTTGAAATCGCCCCAAAAATAGCTTGCCAAAATTGGGTTTTGGTTGTATCCTTTTATGTTTTGTTGGTTGCGAGGAACGAATTCCAACGCAGACCGTATAATTGTTAATTTGAATAAAGGATAAGGAATTATGAAAAAAGCCTTGATAACTCTTTCAGTATTCTTCGCCGGTTTACTCCTTCTTGTTATTTCCGGTTGCTCCAAAGGTGATGAGCTTGTTCTGGCAAAAGTGGGCAGTGATGCCGTTTATGCCAAGGACCTCGATGAAATATTCGAAAGAAGCAGAATGAACTTCATCTCATTTAATGAGGAATTCACCCATCGTCGGGCAATATTGGATAGCTTGGTCATCCGCCAGATGTTGATTCAGGAGGCATATAAGAAACATATTGATGCTTCGGAAGAAGTAAACCGTATCGTATTGGCCAGCTATGACCGATTCCTGCTTGATGTTCTTTATCAGAAGGAAATTGCCGAGAAGGCCAAGGTTACCGAAAGCGATATCAAGGATTTTTATGATAAACTCGAGTACAAAATACAGGCATCACATATCTTGTTTTCCGCTGAAGATACTGCGAATATGATTCTGGATAGCATCAAGAATGGCGCCAGCTTTGAGGATATGGCGGTGAAATATTCTGTCGATCGTTCTGCCGCTACAAATCGGGGTGACTTGGGGTGGTTTACTTGGGGAAGGATGGAACCGGTTTTCCAGGATCAGGTCTTCAAAATGAACCCGGGTGAAATGTCAAAACCATTTAAGACCCGTTATGGTTGGCACATAGTAAAAATGGTTGACCGCGCTCCCAATGAGGCTCGGCCAAGCTATGAAAAAGTACAGGCCGAGATAAAGACCACCGTCGAAAACATAAAAAGAAACGAAATTCTTGAAAAATATACCGAGGATATTAAAACCAAATTCCCCATCAAGATGGAAAAGTCCACATGCGATTATGTTCTCCAGAGGAGGGCTTCGCTTTACCCGCCCCAGCTTCTTGAAACATTGCCGAAAAATGATTTCGATATGGCCCAGCTTGATCGTGATGAGAAAGAATTGGTTTTGGCAACATGGGATGGCGGGCAGATCACTTTGGGACAATATCTGACCAAAATACGGAAAATCCGAGGCGCTCCCAAGCCAGACTTTGATCAATATGATTCTCTCTCAGTTTTCATATTCCAATTGAATATGATGGATTTGCTGGCCCTCCATGCACGCCGCTCCGGTTTTGAGGATGATGCGGAATTTAAGGGTCGGATTAAAAAATTCAGAGAGCTGACCATGGCCGATGTTATGGAAAATGACTCGCTTCCCAAAGCGGCTCCGGCCGATGATGGCGAAATGCGTCAATACTATGAAGACCATATCGATGAATTCAAAGTTCCCGCCAAGATACATGTTTATGAAATAATGTTTGCCACGCATAATGAAGCCTCTCAGTTTAAGCCCAAAATCAGATCCTTAAGCACCTTTCGTTCCATGGCCAATCAATATACCGAGCGTTCCGGAAAACGCGGGACCGGCGGCGATTTAGGCTTGATCGAAGAAATGCATTATCCTGAGCTTTATCGTTCTGCCGACAGCACACCCGTGGGCGAAATAGCCGGACCGGTGAGGGTTGGCGATAAATACTCCATTCTGTATGTTGCCGATAAACAAGCGGCGCAGATCCAAGACTTTTTGATGGTGAAGCAAAGAATTAAAGATACACTGGATCAGCAAAAGAAAAGTAAAGCGTTTGAAGAATGGGTTGAGCAAAAGAAGAAGGAAGTTGACATAAAGATTTATGAAAATAACATCAGATCCAGTATCAATAAGGGCAAATACGAATCCGCGGATTCAAGCAGAGGTTAAGCTTGGAAACGAATAATAATAAGATGGACAAGAATTTTACAGCGTCGAGAATTTTATCTCGACGCTTTTATATTGGCTCAATTTTATGGGCAATGGCGTTTGTTACCGGTTTGGTCTCAATATCATCAGGCATGGAGCCGGTGGAACGCATTGTGGCCATTGTTGGGAATGAACCGATTTTGACTTCGGAATTGGCGGCAGAAATGCAGTTGGCGGCTTTTCAAAGAGGATTTCGCTCTCAGACTAAAGAGGAAATAGCAAAATTCCAGGCCGATGTTCTCGATCAAATTATTTCGGACAAATTATTCTTATTGGAAGCCAAAAAAGATACCGCCATCAATGTGACATCCGATGAAATTGAGCAGGCGGTTGAGGAACATGTCAAAAAGGTGACCGCCCAATTTACATCTGAGGATGAATTTCTGAAGGAGTTGGGTAAAGAGGGAATGAATCTCAGATCATTTAAGAAAAGACTCCGTCCGGAAATTGAGAATGAGCTTCTCAAACAGAAATTCATTGGAAATAAACTTTCTTCCATATCTGTTTCGCGTCAGGAAGTCCTGGAATTCTATAATCAATTTAAGGATTCCATACCAGATCAGCCTGAAGCTGTTCGTCTTGCCCATATCTTGATAACTTTTCAGCCATCGGGCGGTACCGTTGATTCCGTGCAGAAAAAGGCCGAAAGTATCCGGAAGTCGGCGTCTGGTGGAGGCGATTTTGCCGCTCTTTCCGCTACTTATTCTTCAGGTGCAACCGCCTTGAATGGCGGGGATTTGGGATTTGTTACGCGCGAGGATGTCGTTCCCGAATTTGCCCGAGCCGCTTTTAATTTATCGGCCGGCCAAATATCGGGCGTGGTGAGAACCGAATTTGGTTTCCATATTATCAAGTGCGAGGAAGTCAGAGGAGAAAAATTGCATCTGCGGCATATTCTATTCGAGGTTGTCCCCACTGCTTTTGATTCCTCCTTGAGTTATGAATTGATCGATTCAATTGTCACTGAAATAAGAAATGGCGGAGACTTTAAAGAATTTGCCAAAATTTATTCCGCCGATGATGACAGCCGTAAGCAAGGCGGAGAGCTGGGATGGTATGCTAAATCCGATCTTCCTCCGGAATTTGCAATTGCAATTGACAGCCTAAAAAATATCGGCGATATCTTTGGACCGGTTAACTCCCAATACGGACTTCATATATTGAAACTGCTGGAGCGTCAGGATGGGCGGGAATTTTCTTTTGAAAAAGATTATGATCGGGTCAAGGAGATGGCACGTCAATTCAA
>JAGVEJ010000117.1 GCA_020058225.1 Candidatus Zixiibacteriota bacterium
CACCGCCTGCTCAAATTCCTGGTGGTGGTTGGCGGACATCTCGGCCACGATGTACGTGGGATACCCCGGTCCGATTTGCCTTCCAGATAGGGAAATAGCACGGTTCTTTAACATAAATCCTTACACTCAATCCGGCCTCATGATGGGATTCTCAGGTTCTTTTTTTAGAAGCTAAGACATGAAACTTTAGGATGCCGGCATGCGTTGACGAAGATAAAAGAATATCCTATCACTTGACAAGGGGAAAAATTTATATTTCAAAAGATATACCGAATTTTCAAGCGATGAACCGGAGGCGAAAGCCTTCTCAAAAGCCTCTGTCAGTCCCTCATGCAGATTAAACCTAAATGTTACCGGTTCCACTGTTTTGAAGTTTCTCAGGGGCAAATTATTTGGATCAATCAGCCAGGCATCAATATCATAATTATATGACACTATTTTGGTTTCTTGTAAGTCATCAAAGCAAACTGCTCGATCTAAAGAGATATTCAATGCCTGTAAAAGTTCTTCTTTGACTTCTTGAGATGATTCTTTTAGTTTTAAATGATTCATTATTATATTCTTAAGATAACTACTAAATTCTTTTATATTATCCGAACGGGCAAACAATTTGCACATGCATGCCGGCGCCAAATTAATTTCTTTTTCCTTGATCTTCTCGATGTCATCCTTGGTGAATTCTCTCTTCAGTTCCCCAGCCCCCAAAAGTTCATCGGAACAGGCTTGCCGATAACCTGCCAGGATATTTTTGAACCGCGGCGGCCAATTGGCTTCGTCCCCCAGCATAACCTTGGCAAACTTCACAATATCATAATCATGCCGCTTAAGGTCATGGCGAAATTCCGCAAAAACCTGGGAACCCAGCAGCAGGGTGAGAAAGTGCAAATCTCTGAAACGAAAATAATCCTCTTTGGATAAATGATTGGTGCTGATGACAATTTCCTCATATTCAAGCGCATACACGTCATTATAGCCGCCTCCGGTAGCGGTCTGTATCCTGAAAGCCGTCTCAAGGCCATGCTCAGTTCGAAATGCTTTGGTTGAAGTTCTGGCCCCGTCAATCAGCAAATGCGTATATAATTGGACGTGCTGGCCAGTGCCCAGCACCCAGCTTAACCCATTAACAAAGCTATCGAACGTTTCCCCCGGTAAACCATAAATTATCTCACAGCCTGTTCTGATCTTACGTTTGTCACACTCGGTGCGAAACTTTTCATAAGTTGCCACATTAATATTTTGTCTTCCGATGATTTTTAAAGTCTCTTTATTGGTGGTCTGCAACGACATACTCATATTGGCGATCGGGCTGAGTATCTTAAACGCCTCCAGGGTGGTCTCCGTGGGGTTTTTATGCGCATAGATGTACAGCCGTTGGGGAAATCCAAACCTTGCTTTACACTCCATGATTGCGTGAGCAATATCTGTATCCCGCTTTAAAATACCGAAATTTGCATCAGCCACAAATAAAACTTTGGTGGGATTGGCCGCCCGCTCTCCTATATAAAAAAGCTGATCAATAATATTCTGTAAATCAAATGGGCGTATTTTCGATTGCGTCGCCTGCCCCCAAACACAATAAGCGCAGGTATACGGGCAGCCGCGGTTGGTCTCAATGATTGGCAGTAAGTGTTCATCCTCCAGGAATGAATCCATCATGCCGGTGAGGTAAGGCGACGGCAAGACGGATAAGTCCGTCGGCTGCACCGGATTCGATGGATTATGCAAGATGATACGGCGATCATGGTCGAAACTATAAAATGTGGACAACCAATCATTGATATTGATCTTGTTCAGATTCATCTCATTGTCCAGCAATAATTGAATGAGCTTAAGGAAACTCGGTTCCCCCTCGCCTACGATATAAAGGTCCACGCCAGGATGATTGATAAAAAATGTTTCTTGAAACTCCTTATCCTCCAAAGGAAAGTCTGGTCCACCCATCACAACTATCATCTGATGATATTGTTTGCACCTTTTGATGACCGCGTTATTTAAATTTGAGTTCCATGAATAATTCGAGCACGCCAGAATATCAGGGGGGCTCTCCGCTACCGCATCTAATAATTCCCCCGGATGTTTAAAAATTCTGATATCTAACTCAGGATAGTTCTTGAGAGCATACCCTGCGATAAAGCCAACATTAAGGGGAAGGGGATGTGAAAAATGGGAGGGATCCAAATAATTCAAGTCGGCAAAATAAATTTTCATCCTGTTCCTCCTGCTATGAGCTTTCATGTTGTTCCTACCGATTATTTGACGACCTGAACGGTTGTCGTTGCTTATCAATGCCATTCAATAAGAGATCGGCCACCTTCCGGGAACCGTTTGGTTCCAACCGAAATTGCTTGAGCCTCTGCATCAACTCATGGCGGGTGCTGGTGTCAAAGAGGCTCTTTTCGATGACCGCCTCTATCTCCTCCGCCTGATAAACCGCCAGGCTGACTCCCATCCGGTTAGTGGGCAGGCTATCTTCCATATTCATCAGGTTTGGTTGCAGACTTACGGTAACTTTCCCCAGCAGACAGGTTTCAACCAAAAACTCAGAATCCATCCCGACGATCAGGTCGGCGGCCAAGGCCATTTTGCAGGCATCCCCCTCCGCAGAAACCCTTACGGATGGATATCGGGAGATGAATGGAGCG
>JAGVEJ010000003.1 GCA_020058225.1 Candidatus Zixiibacteriota bacterium
AAATATTGTAAATTCGTACTCATATTTGGAGGCCCATAAACCCCTTAGAATAATCAGGTTCAATGATAACATAATAAATATCAAACCCAATTTGCGGGCAGGTTTTGAATAAATGGCCATGCCTAATATAATAAGGGTAGTATAGATGATTAATACTAATGCAACCGATATATTAGAGTATTCAATGACGGCCATCGATTGAGAGCCGAATATCTGCAGTATGGAAATAATTAATTTCAGCAAAAGATTAAGTAATCCGCCGAAAAACTGGCCGCCTGCCGGAACAATAATAAATATCATAAAAAGAAAAAGCTCCCCCACTACGGCAATCGAGACAAGCGGAATAACAAGAATATTCGATATAAAAGACATAATAGGAATGCGATGGAAATAATACGCCGAAAGAGGAAGTGAAAAAAACTGGGCAATCAGGCATACATACAACGGCCAAATTATCCACTTATAATATAATTTGCGCTGAATCCCCGCAAAAAGCGCCGAAACTTTGGGCATGCCGTAAATCAATCCCCAGGCAGTCACAAATGATAACTGAAACCCAACATCAAATAATTCCGTCGGACTAAAACTCAATATTATCAACGCCGTGCAGGCAATGATATTGTTATAATCAATCCTTCTTTGAAGTAATTTCCCCAAAATAATCAGAGCCGCCATTATGCATGCTCTGATAACCGACGGCTGATTAAAAGCCAGAAACGAAAACACTATAAGCAATAACAGCAATACAATAACACGATATGATTCCCTTAAAGTCGAACCCTTTATCAGTAGCGAAAAGACAATAATAACAAGCGCAACATTTGAGCCGGAAACTGCTAAAAGATGCAATGTCCCGCTATCCCGAAAAAGCGCGTATATCTCAGGAGGAATATTACGGGTCTCTCCAATTAAAAATCCGGAGGCAAGAGCGGCAGAATTGGGCTCGAGAGTTTCCCTGAATGTGCCAAGTATATATGAGCGCAGAGCCATAATAAGGGAGTAAAAATGTTTCTCCCCCAATGGGTCAATTTGCAGGGAATATTCGTTGGGCAGATAGCAAACGCCATATACGCCTTTTAAATTCAAATACCTGCGATAATTAAAACCATGCGGGTCTTTGCCGCCTTTGATGGAATAAACCTTTGAATCAAAAAATATCCTGTCCCCATACTGTATTCGTCCGGTCGGATTGTTTATCTTGACCAGAATTTGGCCACATCCGTTTCTGACCTGCCCACCGGCGCTTATGGAATCGATCTCCAGAATAATTTTGGTTCCATTCTCAGCGATATCAGGCCAATCATTAACTGTACCATAGATAGTATATTTTTGATTATCATCGGTAAAATTGGCAATATGCCCGGGCGGGAATGTTTTATAACGAAAAGCGTAATTCAAAGCCGAAGTGGATGCCATCGCCAAAAGAATCAATATCGCCGAGAAAAAATGATTCCCTCTATAATAAAATATTATGGCAGCCGGAAAAAATATCAACCCAATAATCAAATAAATATATGAATTGATACCGAGTAAATCGGATAATACAATTCCGGCAATAACGGCAATCAAAACAAAAACCGCCGGATATTTTCTTGCCCCAAAATCTGACATAATCAGCGCAGACTATTTTTTCTTAAATAAAAATGAACGAAATCTTCTCACTTCTTCAACGCGCATCAGCCAAAGCAATAATGAATAAAGCAAACCCATTCCAACCATCTGAAGTAAGACAATCAATATTTTCGCCCAGATACCATGCGGCTGTACCATACCATCAATATTAATTGCCTTTATAATAAATAAAGCAACAAGCGCCCCCAAAATAGTCTTCAACAAATGAATGCCAATATGAAAATAGTTTATATTGGATATCTTGCTTTTGATGCTTGCCAACAATAAGGCCAGATTTGCTATTCCCGCTATTGATGTGGCCGCGGCTAAACCGCCAAATCCCCAGAAAGGAATAAGCGCAAAATTTAGAATGATATTTATGATTACCGAAATAATCGAATAATACATCGGGCGTTTGGCATCGCCCAATGCATAAAAAACGGGAGCGGTAACTCTGACTCCGGCGAATCCAATCAAACCAAACGAATAAAAGAAAAGGGCAAGGGTGGTATTGATAGAATCCTGTGAATTAAAGGCCCCTCTTTGATATATCAGCCTGACAACATCCTCCCCAAATCCCGCCAAATATACCGCCGATGGTACAATCAGAAACATGGAAAGACCAAAGGCCTCATAAAATGTTTTGGAGAGTTGCTCTGTCTGATTGCGTGCAACATCCTCTGATATTTTCGGAAGAGCAACCGTTCCCAACGCCACTCCGAAAACTCCAAGAGGAAAATGCATCAGTCGATAGGCATAATTAAGATATGACATCGCTCCCTCAGCCAGCATAGAGGCCAATAGAGTATTCACCAGGATATTTATCCTCGATGCGGACAAACCAATTACCATGGGTGACAAAAGACGCCCCACTCGGCGAATCCCCTCATCCCTAAAATTGGCCTTGAACTTAAATTCAAATCCAATCTTGCGCAGAGACGGATACTGAAACACTATTTGACCGATTCCTCCAATTATTACCCCTATGGCAAGCGTATAAATCGGCACACTAAAATATTTATAAAGAAAAATTGGAGCAATAATCATCCCAACATTAAAAAGGGTTGGGGATAGCGCCGGCACGCCAAACCTCCCTGCCGAATTAAGAATACCCATTTGAACGGCGGATACTGAAACGAGCAACAAAAATATAAACATTATCCTCGTCATATTAACCGTTAACTCAAATTTGATTGGATCTTCGGCAAACCCCTTAGCCGACACATAAATTATTGCCGGAGTGAAAATTATGCCAAGGGCAACAACAACCCCAACCACCACAATTAGATCTGATAGAGTAAAATTGGCCAACCGATACGCCTCATCCTTTCCCCTCTTTATCATTTTATCTTTGAATATTGGAATGAAGGCTGACGAGAGAGCCCCCTCGGCAAAAAGGTCCCTCAATAAATTCGGAATTCTAAATGCAGTCACAAAGGCGTCGGTGACCATTCCGGCGCCAAAGTAATAGGCCTGCACCTGTTCCCTGACCAAACCCATTATTCGGGAAATGGCGGTTGCCGCTGAAACCTTGCCGGCTGATGAGACCATTGATGGACCATTATTATTATTCGTTGACATCTTAACAGATATATATATATTATTTCACTCAATTTTTTGAAAGGAGAAAGGAAAAAAATTGCCAAGACATGAGTCCTGTAAGAAAAGAATGAGAATTTCTGCCGAAGAAAACATCCGCAATAGAGCCATTCGCTCGCGGATGAAAAAACATATCAAAGACCTTGAGGTTATTAAGGTTAAGGCAGAAGCAGAATCCAAAATAAAGCAGGTTGTCAGTATCATTGATAAGGCCGTTAGAGATGGTATAATCCATAAAAATACTGCGGCCAGACATAAATCAAAATTGATGCTTAAAATCAATTCTTTCACCGGCTAAAAAGATTCTTCTCATATTATCTGCCTCATAAGGCGCAAAAGACGGGGCCGGGTTTTAACTATCCCGGCCAGTGGTCTTTTGATATTTATTCCAAATTCCCCTATTCCACAAAATATTCTTTCAACGCCTTAACGATACTCAAAAAATCCCTAATCTCCAAACAACCGCCCTACCCCAGGGCGTGTAATTGTAGGAGCGCATGGTGCGCGCCCTTATTGTTGTTGTGTCAGTTCCTCAGCGAGGTCTCGCCGAGCGGTGAACTGACACAAATTCCGTAGGGGTTTGCCATCAAGGTCCGCCCCAGGCGGGATTTATCAAACCCGAGCTTGCTCTCCCCGACCTTTGTACCCCGCCCAGACCTCGCCAGTGGGCAATTGATTGTATATAATCTATGAAATATTATGGGGATTTCTTAGAGCACAAACAAATGATAACATAGGTACCCCACCCAGAGGGAATGTTGAAAAACCCCGTTGTGTCGTACAGGTGCATGGCAGATGTCCACATCTGCCAATGTGCGGCAACAACTTAGGGGCAGATGAGGACATCTGCCGCCCACATTCAGGGGGTTTTTCAACAA
>JAGVEJ010000169.1 GCA_020058225.1 Candidatus Zixiibacteriota bacterium
CCCCCAAGAATAACAAATGAATAAAAATATTAATAATAATAAAGGTGTAAACCATGTCCTGATAACATGTGTAAACTATCTCTTGACAACAAACATGCCATGCGCCCTTATTTCGCACCTCCGCGATGTCAGGAACCCCTTCCTGACATTCCGTGCGCGGTCCCCAACACCCCTTTTGTCCGGGATCCACATCTGCCCGTCTGCCTTTTTTATCGTTGCGTCAGTTCCTCAGCGAGGCCTTGGCCGAGCGGTGAACTAACACATATTCCGTAGGGGTTTGCCATCAAGGTCCGCCCCAGTCGGGATTTATCAAACCCTTTGAATAATTATACCAATTGACGCAATTTTGGCTGGGTTTAATAAATTAAACCCCTACGATAGACCCATTTTCATCTAATCATTCAAACCGGTAACCCATATAGGTACCCCCCCAGAGCCTTGCGGCGGGTGGGTTTATTCAAACAATCTACTCAATATCAGTGCTCCCAAACCCATCCCACATCACATATTCGTATAATTCGGGCCCCCGCCACCCTCCGGCGTCACCCATTTGATCACCTGATATGGGTCAGCGATATCGCAGGTTTTGCAATGCACACAATTCGATGGCGTCAATTGAAGCTTCCTCTTCCCCGGGTTATCCGGATCATCCACCATCTCATACACCTGCGCCGGACAGAAATGCTGGCAGGGATTGCCGAAAGTCTCAGCGCATTTGGTATTGCAAATATCATAATCGGAAATTACAAGATGCGATGGCTGTTCCTCTTCATGCTTCGTGCCGCTATGGTAAACATCGGTTAGTTTATCAAAAGTATATTTATTATCAAATTTCAACGCTTTCCGGACATCGTCCTCTCCCTTGCGGGCAATATATTCTTTCAGAGGCATTATATGCATGTAATCGGGATGAGTGACAGCGCGGTCAAAAAGCCCGCGCCCGCCGGTAATCATCTGGACGCCGGAATTGACCAGCCCCATGAAAAGACCATCATCGAATCCGGCATGAAAATTCCTGACTGCAAAAAGTTCTTCTTTGGCCCAGGAATTCTCGAACCGATCTTCCATATTTCTCAGGGTCTTGGCGCTAAAATCATTTTTCCCCAAGGCTTCAAAGACAGTTTCAGCCGCTAACATTCCGGATTTAATCGCCAAATGAATACCTTTCAATCTTTGCGAATCCAGAAATCCGGCCGCATCGCCTATAATCAGCATCCCATCATGATACAACCTTGGCATTGCATAATATCCGCCCTCAGGAATGGTCTTGGCGCCGTAATGCAACATCGTCCCGCCTTCAAATATCCTGCGCACCAAGGGATGCATCTTAAACAACTGGAATTTATAATGCGGGTCATTGGCGGGATTGGGACTACTCAAACCAACCGCATACCCGACCGCGGCCATTTTGCCGCCCATACCGTAGATAAATCCTCCGCCATATTCCTCACCGGGCTGAGGCCATCCAAAAGTATGGATCACTTCGCCATCTCTTAGCCGCCCTTCCGGAATTTCCCAGACTTCCTTAACGCCCGTAAGATAGTTCTGCGGCAGTTTACCATCGCGCAAATTTAATTTTTCAATCGCTTCTTTGGTCAACGAACCATGAACTCCCTCGGCAAGAACTGTCACTTTCGCCTTAAGATATGATCCGGGCTCAAAATTGGATTTGGGATGCCCTTCTTTATCAAGACCAAGGTCCACAGTTCGGACTCCGGCCACGGCCCCATCTTCAATCAGAAGTTCAAACCCACCGGTCGATGGAAATATATTTATGCCGACTGCCTCTACCTGCTCAGCCATCCACCCCGCAACCTTATTAAGCGAGATAATATAATTGCCGGTATTATGAAACGGTTTGGGAAGAAATGGAAATTTGATGGATGATTTCTCGGTCAAATAGTATAGAGAATCAGGCCCCACTTCTTTTTCATAAGGGAATCCTTTATCGAGAAAATCGGGCATTAATTCTTTTATGCCCTTTGGATTCATCACGGCTCCGGATAAAGCATGCGCGCCGGCATAGGAGCCTTTATCTATGATCATGATTTCCGGCATGGAAACTTTGCCGCCGGATTGATTTATTAAATTGACTAAATGATAACCAAATGAAAGTCCTGCCGGACCTGCCCCCACAACAAGTATATCAACCTCAAGGGTTTCTCGCTGGATTTCCATATCCCATCCTTATAATAATAATTTTGGAAATAATTTAGGAAATCCTGCGCGAATTGTCAAATTCAGGCAATTATTTAAAGAACCGATTTCTTCCTAAGATTCTTTTCTTGCTTCCCTGCTATCTTTGGATGAATCTCTGTTTTCCCTATGCTCTCTTGATCCCCGGCTATCTTTGCCATTGGAAAATCCCTTAGGATTCTCGGAAGGGTCAGAACCGTTATTCTTGATTTGAAGCATTTCCATTATTTTTTGCCGATTACAGCCGACCGTCATTAACCTTCCCGAAACAACTATCGGTTTCCTTATGAGCTCGTTATCACTGGCCATAAGCTCAATTAGTTCTTTCCGGGATGGCAGAGCTCTGTCCAATCTAAATTTCTTAAATGCCTTGGATCCAGTGCTGATAAAGTGCTTTATATCGATATAACGAATCAATTTGGAAAGCTCATCAAAATTCATGGGTCTTAATGACAAATCATGCACCCGCAAATCCAAATCCAGCGACTCCAGAAATTTCTTAATCTCATCGCAACAGGGCTCTTCAGGGTGTGTATAAAAATCAAGTCTCCTAAGCATCAAACCTCCAAATAGGATTATATTTACGCATTACAAGTAAACCGGATGGAAACAATCCTATCATTTCTTCACCAGCAAACCACCATATCAGGGGTGCGATAGCCAAAAATGGCATCCCCTTACAAAGCGCAGTAATATATGACAGTATAAAAAAATGTCCACAAGAAATTTCACTTAAATTTCCATTCTTAACCATAAATACTTACAAGTATATCAATCCAATGATGTTACAAATATCCGTTTCCGCCAAAACAAAATTTGCCTTTTTTCCGAACTTGTGTCTTTTTTCACCTATAAACATCAAAATTTGGGGGATTGCCCTGACCAAAGCTCAACCCTTCTAATTCTGTATCTTTAACGCAAAACATTTTTTCTATGTTCCCAAATTCTGCATTAGACTCAAAAAAAATCATACGTTGACAAAATCAAGCCTTGGAGTTCCCCCGATTTGACGGACACGGAGTTAAGGTGTATCTTAGCCTTATGGAGGTGTCCAAATGGAAGGAAGACGCAAATATGACCGTCAATTCA
>JAGVEJ010000023.1 GCA_020058225.1 Candidatus Zixiibacteriota bacterium
ATGCAAGTGTGCATTATGATTTTCCTCATACGCTTTCGGAGATTATCAATAATATAATCCGACAGGGTTTGACTTTAGCGCAATTCGAAGAATATCCACATGATACTTCTCTTTGTTATAAGCATCTGGAAAATGGAGGCATTCAATTGCCGATGAGTTGTATTTTGGTCGCCCATAAGTAGTGAGGGGGCGCATGCCATGCGCCCCTACGGTTTACCCAGCGTCCGCCTGCGGTAGTCGCCCACAATGTCAGGAAAGGATTCCTGACATAGCGGAAGATCCCACCGTCCGTTTTAGCCGGATCGTGAGAACAAGGGGTGGGGCACCAAGGCAATTGTTGTGATGTCATAAATCCGTTATATCTTTTCATCAGCGGGTCCGGTGTGTTTACCCGTTGGCGAAACGAAGCCATTTTGGAAATTGATAAGTCATTATCTATGAGCGACTTAATGAAAATGGGTTCGTTTTTTTATTTTGGGCTTCCATTTCTTTTGATAACAATTCCATAAGAAGTGATTGATTAAGGTGAAAAACCTTTGGAGAGGGAGTTTTAGTGTCATTTTTGGAATAAAGACCATGTTTGTGGGCGTTGCCACTAGAGCGCAATTTGCCCAGCGGGGTTTTGGGTCCGGTTGATTTTTGGGCATTTTTGCGATTGGCCATAAGTTGTTTTTTGCTTATGGGCATAATTATATCCTCCTATATATAGGCCTCCGGTCGGATTTACCATTAAAGTTGTAGCGATTTTGTGTGGAAGGGATGCATGAATGCGTCAGGAAAGGGTTCCTGACACCGCTCAAGGGTTCCTCTGACACCGCTCAAAGTGGGGGACGAGTGTATCATGAATGAGGGCGCATGCCATGCGCCCCTATGGTTGCCCGTCGTCCGGTGCGGAACGGAGTGGGGTACTGATTACAGGTTTTTGATTTGGGGATGGCTTGGGCTATATCAAATATTACGATATTTTCAAGAATGACATTACTACACCAAATGCGTTATGACCTCGTGTAAGGCATCCTCAATATACACTATACCGACAATTTGCCCCGCTTTCGCCACCGGTACAAATGCCAGACTATGCTCAATCATCAGATAGACCGCGAATAACGCCGGGTCGTTAAAATCGACCGCAATATGAATTGGCGTCATAAACTCGATAATCTGGCGGTCAAGTTGAGCTCTTAGCTCATGCAAAGCCTTCTCCTGCGAGAAACTTATGCGACTTAATTCCGGATCGGTCGGTTCGTTTGAATAAGACGGATAAATATCACGTATTTTATCCCGCATGCTAATGCGGATCCCCCGTAAAATGCTTTGTCGCTGAACTATCCCCAGAAATTGATTCTCCGCCGTAAAAACAAGCAGAGTCCATGGTGCATATTTGGAGTTACTGCGAGCGGCCTGAATATCCTCAAGCTCGGCCAATGCCTGCCGGAGAGTAAACCAGTATGGCAAAAAAGGAAATGAGTCCATGGGCAACATAATTTCGCCGGCGCATTTCATTTTCATAATTTATTCTCCTGCGGTTTCAAATCCAGCTTATTGGAAAACTCATTGAAATACCATCGGGCTTTGGCATCACTCGATAACGCCATATCAAGCTGTTTGGTCAAAATTGTAATTCGCCCAAGGAGCCGGAGTCTTTCCAGTGTTCCTTCCTGCGATTGATAGGCTATATTGGAATCAAGGAAATCACTTTGATTGGAATTTTCAAACCCCATTAGGCGAAGCAACTCGCTGATAAGCCATATTCTACGGATTCTTCGCTCAAGCGGCGCCCCTCCCAGTTTGAACTGCATACGAATGTAATTTTTCTCCGGCTCAGGTGTGGCCAACGATTCAATCGTTGAAAAATGATATCCCATGCGAAGATTCAATAGCATATATTCCCGACTTAAAAAGGCATAGCTATTTTCGGAGAATTCCGGTATATGGCCATGCTGAATATTGGCGCCGACCACCGCCATCATTCCTTTTAGGTCACCCGATGCTTCCTTCAAGGGCCATCCCTCCTCCAGAATCCCGCTCCATAACGCCTGCATCGGTGAAGATTGTATATCTCTTTCCAAAACCCATTGCCTGCCTTTGGCTGAAAGATAATTGCGATCAAGATATATAACATTTATCATCAACGGAATTTTGGTTTTCAATCTCAACCCAATTTTATCTTTTCCGGTTGTCTGTTTTAGAACCCTGAATATTTCCTCCATCGATTTCTGATGCACATAGCGCAGGATATCATGCATAGTTCCACAATTTTCCGGTGTAAAAAGGGGATCACTGGGATGCATAACATTGAGATGCACTATTGGCATGATCAACTTCTTTAATGATTCATCGGCTTCCGTATTCTCATTTGGAGTTGAGGACACAGAGGCAGGAATCCATTCCGGATGAGCGCCGTCATATATGACACCATTAGCGGCATCGACCGTAACCTCCTGATTGGCAGGCAAAGATTTTGCATCGGCCATTCCGACTATAGTTGGGACGCCTAATTCACGGGCAAGGGTTGCCAGATGGCTGGTATTCCCCCCGACCAGTGTCACAAGAGCGTTTATTTTTTTCATAACGGCAACCAGATATGGTGATGGATTGGTCGTTACCAAAACGGCGCCCTCTGGAATGCTATCTATATCTGCCATAGAAGATAAATGAAAAACCAGCCCTATGCCCAATCCGGCACAGATTGGAGTTCCTCCACGCATGAGAATCATCGAATCCGATTCTTTCGGGATGTTAAATGCAATATTGCTTACCATTATGCTAAGCGGTCTTGTCTGGAGAAGGAATAAATTCCCGGAGTCATCCACGGCCCATTCGATATCCTGAGGGCCGCCAAAATGCTCCTCTATTTTAAGCGCATATTCCGCTATAAGAGCGAGCCGCTCATTGTCCAGCGAAGGGCGGTTTTGTTCATGTAGCGAAATGGATTGTTTTTCAATATCTATTTTATCTCCCAATCTCAATTGAATATGCTTGGGGCTAATCTTTGAATAAAGAATTTTTTTATCTTTGCGCGAAATATGAAAAATATCCGGCGTCAAAGTGCCATCGACCAAATAACTCCCAAGCCCAAAAATTGAATTTATGACAATATAAGATTCATCGGGATTAAGCGGGTCTCTGGTGTAAACTACCCCGCTGGCGGCAGAATCCACCATTTCCATGCAAACCACGCCCATTCCTAAGTCTATCTCTGAGAGTGAATGGCTTATCAGATAATAAATTGCCGAAGTGGTGAATTTGCTTGCAATAATCTGTTTATATTTGTCAATGAGATTATCACGGCGAACATTTAGAAAACTGAGATACTGGCCGGCAAAGGAAAATGAGGTGTCCTCTCCAAC
>JAGVEJ010000178.1 GCA_020058225.1 Candidatus Zixiibacteriota bacterium
CATGGGGTACTGACGATCACGGTCGCAATTTGCGAGTATTTATGGGACAAGGTGGCCAGGGATATATATTATATGGATTATTAACATGTTGCATCAGTATTATGGGAGGGTTATTTTTGGCTACCGCAACTGAGTGGTCGGTAAGACAGAAATTGCCAATGCCATTTGAAACTTCAAAACTGAATCGGACAATAAATATTACAGGGCTTACATTAATTGAGCTGGTGGATAGTATCCCCAAGTTTTTATTATTATTATCAATTTATGCAATAAGCGGGCTTACTACGTTGAAGTTGGCAATTGCTATGGGCATATTTATGATCTTTGGCGTTGCCGCCATATTCCGTGAATTATTTGCGTCCTTTCTTTCAAGCGAACAATATATATATGCTTTGGAAATTGGGATGAGCCAATGGCGGATATATTTGAATCATATTATCAAAAGAAATCTGGGCGCTATTCTGATGATTCAAATTCCTTTCGTTTTAAGTTCATTTATCTTATATGAAAGTACCTTGACCTATTTTAATATAAATAACCCAGGTTTAAGCAGTTGGGGGTTATTAATAAGGTCTAATCTGGCTAAAAACGCAGAATATGCATTTCGAATTCCCATGATCTCCATTCTGTTGGTCGTCTCCTCACTATATGTGATGGGTGATGCGATGAGAGAATTAAATGACCATAGGCATCAATAATATGATAAGGCTTGAAGTCGAAAACCTAACTGTGATGTTTCAGAATCGCCGGGAATTATTTCCCGCGCTTTACAAAATATCATTTAAGCTAAATGCAGGCGAAACTCTGGGAATATGGGGCCATTCCGGATGCGGCAAATCAACGGTATTTAAATCCCTTATGGCTCTTCCTATGAATGAACCGGGCTGGATTGATGGTACCGCGTTATATAACGGAATAATGATATCGCCCATGTTGGATAAATACGTTGATTACAATAATAATGGTTTAGTCAGAAAAAATTGTCTGGGATTCTACAGGTCGCATTATAGTATGGTTAAGAATTATTTGAGTTCTCAGTGGCGGGCAATATTTCAAGAACCAATTTATAGTTTCATATATGATTATCCTATGAATTCTCAGATATCAAATATTATCAAGCATTATAGTAATCTGGATTCTTCTTCGCCTCAAAAATATATGGAGGAATTAAATAATATACTCGAAACTCTCAACTTGCCATTATCAAAAATATCCTCCAAAAAGAATATACAATTAAGCGGCGGGGAATGCCAACGTATTTCTTTTGCCCTAAGCATACTTGGGAATCCCTCACTTCTTTTTGCAGATGAGCCGACAACCGCTATCGATGAAGCAACCAGAGCTTCTGTAATCAAAATACTGAAGGATAAGATTGATTCATGCAAAATTAGTATGTTGATTGCCAGCCATAACAGAAATGAGATTATTTCATTGGCGGATAAAATCATGGTTCTCTGTCATGGGCATGCCATCGAGCAATTCACCAAGAGTGAGGCAATTGGCGCTGTTGTTGAATCATATCATCCATATACTCGCAAATTATGGCACTCCATCGGGGATAACGAGGATGTCTATTATTGGAGACATGGAGTTGGAGATGAAATATGGCAGGGGGGATGTATATATTATGCGGAGTGTGCTTTTCCCCAAAAAGATAATAGGCTGTCTATACTTTGCCATAAAGAAATGCCACCACATTTTTCCATTAATAATGGACACTCGGTGGCATGTTGGCTATTTAAAGACTATAATGTTGTTAGTCATAACAAGAAGTGAGGTCTGTATGGAATCATTCTCGCGCAAATTAATAATTAAGGGTATTGATTCCTTCCGGGAGCTATCATTGTCCTGTGTTAGCAAATCATTTCCAGGATACGATAACGATATATATCCCAGTAGTAATCTATTACTTAATAATATCAATTTAAGCATTGGTTCCGGCGATATCATTGGATTGGTTGGAGAGACTGGGGTAGGGAAGACTACTCTTGGTAAAATTATTTCCGGCCTAATTCATCCGGATAATGGAAAAGTAATGCTTGGTCGGGTTGATCTCTTTGGCTGTGATGAGAGAGATATGACGCATATTCGTAAGTGGATTCGATATGCACCGCAAAATCCGGATGCTGTGCTTTTCCCAAACATGACAGTGAGAGAATCTCTTAAAGAATCAGATTTATATACCCGCCTAAATAGTGATGAAAAGTTGAAATGGCATAAATTTCTTGAGTCGGGTGATTATTATGACAGCCAATGGTTGAATAGATCATTCAAGTGTCTTAGTCTTGGACAAAGACGAAGAGTGATAAATTTGCGGGCAATTCAGGCGTGCCCAAAATTCGTAGTGTATGATGAACCATTCAATGGCCTTGATAATATATCAAAGAAAAAGATGCTTGATTTATTAAGATTAATGTCAGCTGATTGGGCAATAGGGATAATGATTATTTCTCATGATCTTGACACGATGCGAAATATTTGCGACAAAATATGGTTACTGGAATCCGGCACATTGTCTCCTTTTAGTACCGAGACGGTAAATAAATAGCATAATACAGGTGAGATATTATGATAATTAAAGATGTTAGATTACTTATGAATCGAATGAATGTTCATATGACGGTGGCTTTGGAAGCCGCCGCAGGTTATAGTATAAGCAAAACGCATTATGAAGTATTTCCTGACCACCTGATTATCAAGTTGATAGAGACCGGAACAGGCGATATTCCTCTGATTCTAAATCACTTTAATATTAATCCCGATGAAGCATGTGATAGGCTGCAGAGAAAAATTGATAGATTTGGGGCGGGGAATACTGCCGGCCCAAGATTTTCAAGGGAAATATTGGACCTCATGGAATCATCTTGGCTAATATCTTCACTTCATCTTAATCAAAATAAAATTCGTTCCGGTGCGCTGATTGAATTATTTATTGATGATTTTAGATATTCCAATACTCCATTTGGTGATGTTGTATCTTCAATAGAGGCAAAATCCCTAAGACATGGTTTTGCCGATATAGTTTCTGCATCTATTGAAAATGAATTATCTACTCAAGATAAATCAGGAGCGGTTTTATCGGACGGAAGTACCACGGCACAAAACGCCTTGGATAAATTCACCATAAATATTACTGGCAGAGCCAAAAAGGGGGAAATAGACCCGGTTTATGGGCGAGACAGCGAAATATTTCAGGTAATCGATGTTTTAAGTCGCCGAAGAAAAAACAATCCCATATTAGTTGGGGAAGCCGGTGTGGGGAAGACCGCAATAGTCGAAGGATTGGCGGTAAGAATTGCCTCTGGACAGATTATTCAGAGTCTTGCCAACGCCGAGATAAGAAATCTTGATCTTGCCATGCTTCAGGCCGGAGCCGGCGTTAGAGGCGAATTTGAGAATAGACTAAAATCTGTAATTAATGAAGTTGTAAATTCTCCAAATAAGATTATTCTATTTATTGATGAAGCGCATACATTAATTGGGGCAGGTGGCTCCGGCGGTGGAGGTGATGCGGCAAATCTGCTTAAGCCGGCGCTTGCCAGAGGGGCATTGCGCACAATAGCAGCTACAACCTGGTCTGAATATAAGAAGTATATTGAGAAAGACCCTGCGCTTGAACGCAGATTCCAAATGATAAAAGTTGACGAGCCGAATGAAGAAAATTGTGCCATCATATTACGTGGAATAAAAAATATTTATGAAAAACATCATGATTTGACTGTCACTGATGATGCAGTCAAGGCGGCTGTCAGTCTCTCAAAAAGATACATCGCCGGTCGACAGCTTCCCGATAAGGCCGTTGATGTTCTGGATACGGCATGTGCAAGAGTCAAAATGGCTCGAAGCGAGAAGCCAGCGCATTTGGAATTATTGGAACGCAAATTGGAATATGTACAGCGTCGATTGGCGGGTTTAAAGCGGGATAAATTAGAAGGGATATGTGAAAATGAAAGCGAAATTGAGGAGACTTTATCTGAAATAGATGGATTAAAGGAAAATATTAAAAAATTGGAGAGTGAAAGGATTGAACAAAGCAAATTAATTGAAGAAATAACTCTATTGAAAGCGGAATTACACTCACAGCAAAATTTAGATGGCCCCCCCTCAGAATATGCAGATGATAGAATTGCCAGGCTTTTGGAGCTTCGCGGAAGACTGCGAGATTTACAGAAGGAGAGGCAATTAGTATTATCAGAAGTTGATGGTAATGTCGTTGCATCAGTTATCGCTGATTGGACTGGGATTCCGGTGGGGCGAATGATAAAAGATCAAGCGGCCGCTTTACTTGAATATGATGTAATATTGGGCAAGAATATTATTGGCCAAGAGCATGCATTAAGAGAAATCGGAAACTGCTTAAGGGTAACAAAATCCGGCATGGGCAAGCAGGATAATCCTATAGGCGTTTTCCTTTTGATAGGTCCATCAGGAGTGGGCAAAACTGAAACCGCTCGTTATACAGCTGATATTCTTTTTGGGGGAGAAAAGAGTCTTACTACTATCAACATGTCCGAGTATCAGGAAAAGCATACAGTTTCTCAGCTTAAGGGGTCACCGCCGGGATATGTGGGATATGGCGAGGGTGGAGTATTAACTGAAGCTGTAAGAAGACGCCCTTATTCTGTGGTTCTGCTTGATGAAATTGAGAAAGCCGATAGGGAAGTATTAAATCTTTTTTATCAGGTATTTGATAAAGGATTTATGAGGGACGGAGAGGGAAGGGAAATTGATTTTAAAAATACGGTAATAATTATGACCTCCAATTTATGCTCTGAGGAAATGATTGAAGCCCTTAGGGCAAATGAAAAGCTTATGCCTGATCAATTAATAGAATCAATTCGTCCCATGTTGATAAAATATTTCCAGGCCGCCTTTCTGGCACGGGTTAAAATTATACCATTCTATCCGCTTGATTTAGCTGCTATAAAAAATATTGCCAGGTTGAAACTTGATATGCTAACCAATCGTTTGAAAATTGCCCATAAAATCGTTGCAGAATATAGTCCGGATATTATAGATTTTATCGCTGTGCGGTGTAATCTTGTCGAAACGGGTGCAAGAAATATTGACTACATAATCGAGCAGACTATTCTTCCTGATGTATCTCGTGAACTGGTCATGCTGTTATCAGAAGGAAAATTGGTAAGACACCTAAATATCTATCTGGATACCGATAGTTCAATTAAATTTAATATTAAGTAATATTGCTTCTATAAACGGTTATGAAATTAAAGAACCTACGGATGTGTGCATAACTAAAAATTCAATACTTTTATCCATATATTCAGGAGCATTTGGTTGCCGCAGTTGAGGTGGTGGCTGATACAGCCTCTTTTGTACTAATTAAGATTTAATCGGACAATTCCTTTTTTGTTTGTAAGGTCAAATGCGGTAGATACCTTACAGTATTTAAACGGTCACAAAACTGAAAAATAAGGTTGCACAAAACCCCGCAAGTTGTTATAATACAAACTTTGCCGGAGTGGCGGAACTGGTAGACGCAAGGGACTTAAAATCCGATTCAGACAATTCTGCAAGTGATTGACAATCAACATAATAAATAAGAAGACAAGCACTTAGTGCAGTTTATTGCAAGTATTACTTTGGATTGATTTGGAGCATTTTGGACAGTTTATAGTCACAAATCGGTCACACAAGGTCGTTAAGTAGACGGTATAGTCTATTAATAAAATCATGGGCCCGATAAATAAACAGGGATTTTGGTGAGATAAAACTAAAATATATGAACAGGCCTTATGGGCTCTCATGGCACCATGAAATAGTCCATGGCTGTTTGAGGTCAAATATTTAATGTGATTATATATTGACAAATAGTAATAAATGACGATAATTACTCACATGAAGACCACGAAACGAAAGAATATAACTCCACCGGGCGGCAATATGGAGCTGGTGAGTCACCGTGATCTTGTGCATCGAGGGCTACACCCCCAGCAAATCAAACGGATGTATCAAAAAGGGATTCTTAAGAAAATTACGAGAGGGCTTTACTGCACATCAGAAATGCCCACAGGGGAATATCATGATATTGCAGTGGTGACATCTCGAGTTCCTCAAGGGGTGATCTGTCTGATATCGGCGCTCCAGATTCACGGTCTAACCACTCAGCTGCCACGCGAAGTGTGGATTGCAATTCCCAATCGAGCGGCTATACCCAGGCTTGATTACCCTCCGGTAAGGCTGATCAGGCTGACGACCGCCAGTCTGACCGCCGGAATCGAAACCCGGACTATCGAGGGCAGTAAGATTAAAATATTTAAGGCGGCCAAGACTGTAGCCGACTGTTTCAAATTTCGCAACAAGATTGGACTTGATGTTGCCATTGAGGCGCTGAAGGATTATCTACGTCTGAAAAAAGGAACCGTCGACGAACTCTGGCAGTTTGCCAAAATCGACCGAGTGGCTAAAGTGATTCAACCATATCTGGAGGCTTCGGTTTGATTCCGCGGAAGCCAATGAATGTGGCCGCTTCTGTTCGACAGAGGCTACTGAACCTGGCGTATGAGAGCGGAAGACCGTTCAACGAAATCCTACAGTTTTATGCGATGGAACGTTTCCTATATCGCCTGTCTGTCTCAGAACACAAAAAGAAACTGATCCTCAAGGGTGCATTGATGTTGGTGGCCTGGCAGGCGCCGTCTTCGCGTCCGACGACCGATATTGATTTTCTGGGCAAATTTTCAAATTCTCCAGAGATTATTATGTTGATGGTGCAAGATATTTGTGAGACTTCGGTCGAAGATGATGGGATAGTCTTCAATACAGATAGCATCTCTGCCGAATCGATCGATGAAGATGCCGACTATCGAGGAATCAGGGTTCGTTTTACCGGCAAGCTTGATACTGCTCGGGTCGTCATGCAGCTGGATATTGGATTTGGCGACATCCTCATTCCGAAAGCGGAAATGCTTAAATATCCTACTCTTCTTAATATGCCTCAGCCCATCTTGAAGAGTTACAGCCGGGAAAGCTCTGTTGCTGAGAAACTGGAAGCGATGGTGAAACTTGGCGTCGCGAACAGCAGGATGAAGGATTTCTATGACACTTGGTATCTATCGCACTGGTTCGAATTTGATGGTTCCATCTTGGCTAATGCTATTTTGGCAACATTCAAAAGGCGCGGCACGCCTCTTATCGATTTGCCGGCAGTCTTTACTTCTGATTTCACTGGGAATACACAGAAGCAGATACAATGGAAAGCCTTCATTGAGAAAAACCGACTCAAAGATGCTCCTCTAACCATTAATGAAGTCGTCGGTGAGATCCAATCTTTTATATCTCCAATCCTAACGGCCCTAATCAAGAAGAGCCAAGTCCAGATATTGTGGTCTGCAGTCAACCTGAAGTGGAATCAGAAAGTTTAACGGCTGGACAAGAATCGCCGATTTTCCAAACACAACTGTAATCGGCGGCTGAAAAGTGTCCCAATATTGATTAAGAAGAGCGGCGTTGGGCCGCTCTCCTATATCGAAACGAACTAAGCGAGAATCCGTGGACGATACTCCTCGGCCGCCAATTCAAATGACGCTAAAAATCCGCTGCATGTCTGGACCCTACGGTTCATTTGTCGATCGGGAATGGCTCATGCTCGGGCGATTCAGGAGGTTCACTGCCGATCTTCTCCATCAACACTTCGATGGCTTTCATCAGCTGGGCGTCATACCCTCGCGCCACTTCTGCGGGGTGCAGATCGACCACAATATCCGGATTGACCCCTTCGTTTTCGATGATCCACTTGCCACCGGGTGTGTAAATGCGGTAGTCGGGAGCAGATATACCACCACCGTCAACCAGATCGATCCACATGGATACTCCGACTAATCCACCCCAAGTCCGCGTGCCGATAACCGGCCCCATCTTCTTTTCCCGGAATTCCCACGGCACCATGTCACCGCCAGAACCCGCTTGCCGGTTGGTCAGACAAGCCATATGCGCCCGGGTGACGACAAAGGGGGTCGTCTGATCATGCGAGTAGCGGCGCGTCCAGTACGCCAATAACTCCTTGCTAAGCCGTTGAAAGAATATGTCTGGGTCAAGCCCGCCGCCATTGAAGCGTCCATCGATGATCAACCCTTTCTTTCTTGTCTGACCGTAGAAATACTTCGGAAACTCGCGAGCCGAGCCGGTGTAGGTATCCGGAAGATGGATATATCCGATTTGCCCTCCAGATGATTCCTCAGCGACGAGACGATTATGCTCCACCCAGTCGAGATAGCGAAGTATGTATTCGTCCGACAACGGTTTGACCGTGTATTCGCGAGCCCCTTCGACCGTTGGACGGCTGTTTACCAGCAGGGTTACTTGTCTATTTGCCAAATTCTGAAAATAGCTGTATATGCTCCTGTCAGCGGTGACTTCCTGATTGTTGATCTGAATTAAATAATCACCTTCTATGACATTGATTCCTGGACGAGCGAGAGGTGGGATGATATCTTGTGTCCAGTCAGGTATCCGGTATATTTTCTTGAAATGGTAACGATTGGTTGCTGTATCTGTATCCCAATCCACACCGAGCAAACCTACATTGACCTTATCACCTTTTCGTTTCAGATCGCCACCCCAGACATATGTATGAGATGTACTCAGCTCCCCGACCAACTCGCCGATGATGTACCCAATGTCTTGGCGACACGAAGCATATGCCAGCAGACGACCGTATTTCTCGTGTATTGCTCTCCAGTCCAGGCCGTGCATATTCGGTTCATAGTAGAAATCCCTTTCCATCCGCCAGGTCTCGTCGAACATCTGTTTCCATTCGGCCATAGGATTAAGCATCATTTTCATATTCGAAAGATCAAGTCCATTCTGATCGACCTCGACTTTCAGTGAATCCTCGCCGCCGTATTTCGCCCTCTTGTCAGTGCGAGTTTTGGAATCGATTATGCCAATCTTGTCTTCCCTGCGGTAGATGATACGCGCTCCGTCCGCCGACAATCGGTAACTCCTGACACCGTCGATGACCGGGTGCTGCTCGCGTTCCTGGAAGGAGAATGTCCACAGAGTTCGCGGGCCGGTGGAGCGATATTCGAAACGGTTGAAATCACCGCTATCGGCATTCAGATAATAAAGGTTGCTGTCATTAATGGCGAGGTTGCGGTAATTGCCTGCCGGTAGCGGCAGCATTTCGATACGTTCGGCCAGCCCCTCGAAATCGATCTTTAACGTGGGTTTATCATTGGCGGTTTTCTCGGATGCTTTGTCCTTAGAGTTCTTGGAAACGCTATCAACCGGCTCTTCATCGCTCTTGAACGGCAGAAGTGACTGTCCGTCTTTCTGCAAAGTCAGAGCATAAATGCCTGCGGCGTTCTTGTACACCATCTCCCATTCGAAGTCACAGAACGTCGGTGAGAAACGACGGTTCGAAACAAACAGCAGATGCTTGCCGTCGCGAGTGAAGACTGGACCAAAATCGCTGAACAGATCGCCACTGACCTTGTGTGAACGTCCCTCCTCAAGTGAGTAGATATAGATACCATAAAGAAGATTCGAATCCATCTTGGCATAGGCCACATACCGGCTGTCCGGCGACCAGGCGTAATCGTAAAGTGGCTTAAGATCCAGCGAAACATCGACGTCCTCATAATTGGCCTTGTCGATTTCCGTGACCTTCTGAGTTGTGATATCGAGATAGTAAAGCCGAAGCGTCTGGTCGGTGAAAGCGATCTTCTTACTGTTAGGCGACCAGCCGAGGGTATGTCGATAACCGTCTTTGTGCTGCGTCAGGCGAACGGTCTTGGTTTTGCCCAAAGGATCAATTAAATAAAGCTCATATTCACCGCTGTCATCCGACAGGTACGCGATGGTTTTGCCGTCCGGCGACCATACAGCACCGCGACTGCGAGCCCCGCTGGTGTTCGTCAAGTTCCGGGTTTCGCCATCCTCTTTCGGCACTGTGAATACCTCACCTCGAGCGGTGATCACGGCTCGTGCACCTGATGGCGATAAATCATACTCGGTTACAAACTTGTCGACTTGCTTCAAGTGCGGACGAACCTCTGGGCGGTCGGCCCGGATTTCTACAAGCACCGGAGAAGTTTCTTTGTTGGTCACATCCAGTTCCCACAGTTCGCCTCCAAGTTCATAGACAATCTTGTTGCCACCCATACTGGGACGGCGGACATCATACTCGGTGTGATTTGTGATCTGCTCGATCCGTTCGGTCTTGGTATCATAAGCAAAGATATTCAAGACGCGGTTGCGGTCGGAACTGAAATAGATATTGTCGCCGATCCACATCGGATTCCGATCGGTTCCAGCGAAATTCGATATGTTCTTTTCCTCGTTGGTGACCAGATCATATGTGAATATTTCCTCCGCGGTCCCACCTTGATACCGTTTCCAAGTGGGGTATAAACCGGGCAGATAGGTAACAGAATAGACTTGGGACATAGGTAACAGTTATTTTACGGTCTATAAACAAGGAGGTTTATAATGCC
>JAGVEJ010000040.1 GCA_020058225.1 Candidatus Zixiibacteriota bacterium
AATAACAAATGAATAAAAATATTAATAATAATAAAGGTGTAAACCATGTCCTGATAACATGTGTAAACTATCTCTTGACAACAAACACGCCGTGCGCCCCTACAGAAATAATGGATAAATCATTTACGTGCGCGGTTCGCCGCAGGCGAATCCACATCTGCCCCAAAACCATTGATGTTACTCACAGCATCCGGACATCCTTTTACCGCACCCCTCCCCACACAAAATCACTACAACATTAATGGTAAATCCGACCCCAGACATATATATGAAGGGATATGAATTTCTTTTTGCCAAAAAGGACAAAACAAAAAATTAAAAAACGAACCCATTTTTTATAACATATTGATATACAAATAAATAGCGATTTTCCAAATGGCTTCGTTTTATTGATAGTCTCGCTTGGCGCCCCACCCAAATATTCCATTTTGACATCACGGAATACTTTGAGACTGCCACTGGGATTGTTGAAAAGCGCCCATTTCTGGCAAAGGGGTTTATCAACGGCAATACTTTGGCGCCCACTTGACCATAGGAAAATCTTTCGATATATTATTTCCCTGAATTATGAATACAAAATATTAGCAACCATAAATAAATGGAGTTAGCCATGACCAAAAAAGTCGGGGTTGTCGGATGCGGGCAAATGGGAGCAGGTATTACACAGGTTTCTGCTCAGGCCGGATATCAGGTAATTGTTAATGAAGCAACCGAGGAATTCCTTGCCAAAGGAATAAAGAATATCACCAAACAGCTGGATAAAGCTATTGAAAAGGGAAAGCTCGATCAGGCCGGCAAAGATAAGATACTCGGCAATATCAAGGGAACGACTGAATTTGCCGAATTTGCCGATTGCGATATTGTTATCGAGGCAGTTACGGAAAATATGGCCATCAAAAGAGAAATCTTCGCCGAACTGGATAAAATCTGCAAACCGGAGACAATCTTCGCCAGTAATACCTCATCGTTGCCAATAGGTGATTTGGCCGCAATTACCAAACGTCGTAATAAGTTTTTGGGCCTGCACTTTTTCAATCCGGTGTCGGTCATGAAACTGGTAGAGGTTGTCCGCACACTCGATACATCTGAAGAAACATTCAACGCCGCCTTTTCTTTTGCTCAGTCGATCGGCAAGACACCGGTTAAGGCCAAAGATACGCCGGGATTTATTGTCAATGTGCTGTTGATACCATACCTTCTTGATTCGATTCGTCAGTATGAAAATGGGCTCGCCTCGCGCGAAGATATCGATAACGGCATGATGTTCGGATGCGGCCATCCGATGGGTCCGCTCACGCTTACCGATTTTATCGGACTGGATACGACTCTCTATATCGCTGATATCATGTTCGAAGAATTCAAGGACAGCCACTATGCCGCCCCGCCGCTTCTTCGGAGAATGGTCAATACCGGATATCTCGGTAAAAAGAGCGGCCGAGGTTTCTATGAGTACAATAAATAAACGCCATATCTAATTAACCTGCAAATTGGGGAATGTTATGGAATACAAGAATATAATTGTCAAAAAAGAAGATAAAATAGCCGTCGTTACGATCAATCGTGAAAAGGCGCTCAATGCGCTCAACGATGAGGTTATCGCTGAACTGCAGGATTTTTTCCGCCATGCTTGGATGGATGAATCGATCGGGTGTGTTATTATCACCGGTGCCGGAAAGGCATTCATCGCCGGCGCAGATATTTCCGAACTGGCGCAGTGCGATGTCAAAAAGGGAGTGAAAAAATCGATGATGGGGTTATACCTTATGCACTCCATCGAAAATTTTCCCCGCCCGGTTATCGCGGCAGTCAATGGTTTCGCCCTTGGCGGAGGATGCGAACTGGCTATGGCATGCGATATTCGATTGGCCTCGGAGAGGGCCAAATTCGGACAGCCGGAAGTCAATCTCGGCTTGATTCCCGGGTACGGCGGGACACAGCGATTGGCACGTCTTGTGGGACGCGGTAAAGCCAAGCAGTTGATTTTCACCGGCGATATGATTGATGCTGTTGAGGCGCATCGAATTGGGCTGGTAGATGAAGTCTATCCCGCCGAAGAATTGATGAACAAGGCCATGGAAATGGCCAAATTGATTCTATCCAAATCTCCAATTGCCATTTCGGTGGCGAAAGAATGCATCAATCGTGGCCTTGATGTCAATCTATCTGCGGGGTGCGATTTCGAGAAAGCCAGCTTTGGCAATATTTTTGGCACCGAAGACGCAATGGAAGGGATGAAGGCGTTTCTCGAGAAACGGAAAGCGGAGTTTAAGGGGAAATAATTTTGCGATATAAATGAGGGCGCACACATGATGCGCCCTAATTATTCATGTCTCGAATGTGCTTATTTCCCTGCCAACTTCACAAAAGGCTCGATATCGTTTAAGACACGTTCAACTGCAGAACTCCAGAATTCGGGTTTGGTTAAATCGACGCCAAGATGTTTTTTGGCCACTTCCTCGCTGGTCATTTTGCCGGTATCGGCCAATAAGGCGCGATAGTTTTTTGCAAAAGAGGGACCTTCCATTTGGGCGCGGTTATACACACCGCTTGCAAAAAGATAGCCAAAAGTGTATGGGAAATTATAGAATGGCGTATCGGTCATGTAAAAATGCAATTTTGAAGCCCAGAATAGCTTATGATACCCTTCAGTCGGATCGATTGTGCCGGCAAAAGCTCTTTTCTGGGATTCAATCATCAATTCATCCAAACGGGTTCTGCTAACCAATCCCTTTTTCCGTTCGATATAGAATGCCTTATCAAACAAAAATCGGGCGTAGATGTTGCATAGAAGACCATGGGCATTTTGTAGCTTCTGGTCAAGCAACATCAGTTGTTCATCGTCAGAGGAAGTTTTGGACAGGGCGGCATCGGTGACAAGAAGTTCATTGAATATCGATGCTGTTTCAGCCAAAGTCATGGGATAGATGGCGGCGAACATCGGCATATCTTTTAAAACATGATGATGATAGCCATGACCTAATTCATGCGCCAGGGTTCCCAAATCAGAAAAGCCTCCACCCCAAGTCATAAATATTCGACTCTCTTTTTTGACTTCGAAGGTGGTGCAATAGCCGCCTCCGGCTTTACCGGGACGATCTTCGGCTTCAATCCACCGCTTATCTATGGCCATCCGGCTGAAATCGGCCAATTCGGGGCTGAAAGTTCTCAGATTTTCAATTATAAAATCACCAGCCGCATAGAAAGAAAATGTCTGATTTGACTTCCCAACCGGAGCGCTCTGGTCATACCATTTAAATTTATCAAGACCCAAGATTTTTTTCTTGGCGTCTATATATTGATTCAACTTGGGAGCGCCTTTTTCCACGGCATTCCACATGGCGTTGAGTGTTTCTTCCTTTATGCGGCTGTTAAGGAGCGGTTCAAATAATGGCGAATCCCAATTGCGCTTTTCATACAGGGTGAGACGGTATCCGGCTTGAAAATTCAGCGCCATAGAAGCCATATTGGAGCGCGATTCCCAAGCAGATTCAATTTTCTCGAAAGCCTGCTTACGGATATTCCTGTCAGGGGAATTCATTTTGTTGGCCAATTGCCCCAAAGAAAGCTGTTTGGTTTCCCCATTTTCGGTGAAATCGCCGCGCAAGTCGCCGTACATTTTGTCATACAGCCTATTCCATGAATGATACCCGTTGACAGCCAATTCGGTGGCGAAAGCCTCAAATTCGGGCGCCATTTTCAATTTGGCGATATCGCGAAGTTCGGCCAAAAAGAAGGCCGAATCGCCAATTTTGTTGGAAACGCCCAGCTTGTCCCATTCTTTATTGCTTTGCTTCTTGGCGAAGGCTTCCAACAGGACAATCAATTTTTGGAATTCAGAGCGATAGACATCTACTTCGCCGTAAATTTGATGGGCTTTTTCATCATTGACATTTTGACTGACAAGACAATGGACAAAAGAGGCGACCTGACTTAGACGCCCCAAAAATTCCTGAAGTTTGATCAAATAATCGGCCCATTTGGCGCGATTGGAGTCATTCAGTTTCTGGGGGAGCTTGTTGATTTTGTTGGTATATGATTTCAAATCTTTCTTGATATTTTCAAGAAATATCGCCAGCTCTTTGGAGCCACTGCCGCCCGGGTAAACCGATTCGAGATCCCATGTCGGGGCTTTGCTTAGGTCTTTGTTTTCTGAACTCATGAGGATATCTCCTAATATTACGAATTTTGTATATTTCGCTATTTAATCGGGGTCGGCCCCTTTTATTAGAAGTATATTATACATATTGGCGGCGATTTTTTCAATTCAATTCATGGGCATAATTTAGCGTTATTTATGAAAAGCCATTATTTTGCGCCAAAATCTCTTGCTCCACAATAGATTCAATAATCTCATTTACCGGTTGCGTATTTGGGGTAAAAATGTAAATTATGGGCTGAAATAACCTTGGGGGGTATAAGATATCCCACAGGTAATAATAGAAGGAGTGAAAATTGGATATATTTGATTTTGCAATGAAAATGGAGCAGGATGGAGAGGCCTTTTATAAAAAAATGGCGGAAAATGCTGAAAATGTCGCTCTAAAAAATATACTGCATGACCTCGCACAGGATGAGATTTTGCATTATCATATTTTCAGGAAATTTAAGGAAGGGGATTTCAGCGCCGGCCAAGAGCTTCAATCATCCGGAACAAAAGCCCTACAAGGGGCAAAAAATGTTTTCCAGCAGTTGGCTTCAAAGAAGCAGACCTTTGATTTTTCCAAGGATGTGGTGGCGTTATGGCGTGAAGCCCAAAAAATAGAGAAAAAGTCTGAGGATTTCTATCGGGAGAAAGCCGGATCGGCCGAAAATGATAAGATAAAAAATACCATTCTTCTGATCGCCGCGGAGGAACATAAGCATTGGATAGTCATAGAAAATGTCATCAGCTTTCTTGAACGCCCCAATCAATGGCTTGAAAACGCCGAATGGAATAATCTCGAAAAATATTGATTAATAAAACGGAGAAAACAATGGGAAACTATAGAGTTCCTATTCCGGTCAATGAACCTATTTATGGGTATGCGCCCGGTTCGCCGGAAAAAGATAAGCAGGTTAAAGCTGTCGCCGAATTAAAAAGCTTCAAATACGACATTCCGATGGTGATCGGCGGCAAAGAAATAAAGGTTGGCAATCCGATCAAAATAACGGCGCCGCATAATCATTCGCTCGAATTGGGGCAGTACTATCAGGGTGGAAAGAATGAAATTCAAATGGCCGTAGATGCCGCTCTCAAGGCCAAGAAGGAATGGGCGGAATATCCATGGGCTGATCGCGCCGCTATTTTTCTTAAAGCCGGCGAATTGATATCGGGGCCTTATCGTTATATTATGAATGCCGCCACGATGTTGGCGCATAGCAAGAATATCTTTCAGTCAGAAATTGATGCGGTATGCGAATTGATTGATTTTTTCCGATTTAATGTCCATTTTGCGCAGACTATCTACGATTTCCAGCCGGAAAATGCCAAGGGGATTTGGAATAGATCGGATTATCGCCCGCTTGAGGGATTCATATTTGCGGTAACGCCGTTTAACTTTGTTTCGATAGGCGGAAACCTTCCGACGGCGCCGGCCATAATGGGAAATACGGTAATTTGGAAACCGGCCTCATCGGTGGTCTATACGGCGCATTTTATCATGCAGATATTAAAAGAAGCCGGATTGCCCGATGGCGTTATCAATCTTGTAACCGCTCGCGGAGCCGATATTGGGGAACTGGTTCTCAAGAATGAAAATCTGGCGGGGATACATTTTACCGGTAGTACGCCGGTTTTTCAAACCATGTGGAAAACGGTCGGTGAAAATATCGCCAAATATAAAACATATCCTCGCATAGTCGGCGAGACCGGAGGCAAGGATTTTATTTTTATCCATAATTCCGCCGATATCGATGAAGTTGTCACGGCCATTACGCGAGGCGCTTTTGAATATCAGGGGCAGAAGTGCTCGGCGGCTTCGCGATGCTATATCCCCAAGTCCATTTGGCCCAAGCTTAAAGACAGACTAATCGCCGATATGAAGCAGATTAAAATGGGCGATGTTGAGGATTTCTCCAACTTTGTGAATGCAGTGATTGATAAAAGCGCCTATGAGACTATTGTTGCCTATATTGATTATGCCAAGAAGTCGAATGAGGCAGAGATAATTTGGGGCGGTAATTATGACAACGCTAAAGGGTATTTTATTGAGCCAACCATTGTGGTTACAACTAATCCGCATTTCAAGCTGATGGAAGAAGAAATCTTCGGCCCGGTGGTTACGTTATATGTTTACGAAGATAATGATTTTGTCAAGACGCTGGAGATTTGCGACCGGACCTCTCCTTACGCTTTAACCGGCGCTGTTTTTGCCAAAGACAGAAATGCGGTTATTCAGGCAATGAGAATATTGCGCAATGCGGCGGGCAATTTCTATATCAACGATAAACCAACCGGCGCCGTGGTGGGTCAACAACCTTTTGGGGGAAGCCGAGCCTCAGGCACCAACGACAAAGCCGGTTCGCTTTTAAATATGATTCGGTGGACATCACCGCGGTCTATTAAAGAAAATCTTGTACCACCGAAGGATTTCAAGTATCCGTTTATGGGATAATTTTTGCAGAATAATAATTTTGATCTTAGGGTAGGCCTGGCGCCTACCCTTTTTTGTCGTCACGATTTATAATCACAAAATATATGGTGATTAGTGTTTTGTAAAGCGAGAGTATCCTTAATTAGGGCGCATGCTATAAGCCGCTACCATTACCCATCGCAAGCGGCTTGTTGAAAAAGTGTATGTTACGGCAAAAGTGCACCATTCAGATTCATCGCCGTACCCTAACCTGTCATCCCGTGCCTTGGGGCTTGTTGAAAAAGCCCCAAAGTGTGGGCGGCCCCGACACTATGTCGGGATCCACATCTGCCCCTAAGCTATTGCGTGACACTGGCAGATGTCCACATCTGCCATGCACGGACACGGCACATCAGGGTTTTTCAACAGGCCCCTTGGGAACCATAGCCGATAATGGCGATTGTATTAGTCATAGGTATAAGATATGGGATTCGCGGAAATTAGCAATTATGCAATTGGGCTGGATATTTGATGGGTAATTCCGCGCGGTCAGCGGAAAAACGTAATTTCTTAGATTGCCCTTAGCGCAATTGTATGCGCAAGGTCGCTCAAACTGAAAATCAGGAATCTTCTCCATCTTTTTCATCGCATTGATCATCCGCATAATCCAAACCAAGCTCAAGCTGAATGAACATTTAGATAGCGTCATATCAGTTGCTTATATAATCGCCGATTTTGTCTTCCGCGATTTTCAATTCCGCCTCAGTCAGAGGTCTTCCGAATAATTCCTCGGATACCGTTTGAACATCTTCAATGCTGATCGAGTATATTATTTGGTCATTATCAATCATACATTACCCCCTATTAAATCTAGAAAAATATTGATCTATTTCAGACCTTAATTCAACGCCAACACGCTCAAAGCAGTTTAGAAGTTCTTGATATGCCCCATCGCCTCCTAAAAAGTCCCAAAATTCTGCTGCCACCTTTAATTCGTGCTCCAAATCAAGCATGCCCCTTATAGTCCATCGGTTATAAGGCTCGGGTTCATATGGATTGTATGGAATTGCAATGAGTGTGTTGATGTGTGCATCAGGATTGGATGCTAATACTACACCAACCCACTCGAGTAGTGTTCTCTTGAAATCTTTAAAATTGCCAGCGTTTGGTTTTGCTGTCTTGATGTCAAAAAGATAAATTTCACCAGAAAATGTTTCAACCATAACATCAATTTTGGTAGGCTTCACTCGACGCATTATACCATCTCTACATACAACTCTAATTTTCTCAACTTCATCACTCTTATTTGGTGATAAGGATGTGGTAGTCAATCCATCCATAAGCTCTTGAATTATGTGAAGAGTGCTTTCGCTAATTTGCGAGCCTGCTACACATCCGCGTGTTGCAGAGGCAAAACGATTTTCTGCGAGAATTACAGCCGCGGGTTCATAAAAACTTGTTCCAAAACTTGTGGTCAAAGAATGGATAAAAGAATATAATGCTAATCTATCTTTTCCCAGTAATCTGGCCTGAAATGGCATATATGCTGGTTCTGGCGCGTAGTTCTGGAATTTATCTCTGAGTGTATTGCGAAGGGAGTCCTCAATTCGAGCAATCTTATCAGAATCTATAGTCATTATTCCTGCATTTTCCTCAGGCAAAAGATTGATTCTGAATAAGCTCCTTTATCTCTTTCCGTTCTATTTAGTACGGGACGCCTATATTGCTCCACTATTGTGAGTTTCGCCAGCTCGGCTATCTTGGGATATAAATTGAATTTATCGTTGGCAACCAAAAATATAACAAAATTCCTAGAAAGAAATTTTTGGCAATTGAGAAGTACGGCGGCAATATCCTCTATATATAATTCACGGGCATCTTTGCCCTGCCCTTTGGATAGCGGACCAATTTCTGAGTTGTCCTGTCGCTCAAGACCAAATAAATCATATGCATACGCATGCTGTTCGTGATAATCAATTAAGCCAACATATGGCGGACTTGAGAATACTCCAGCAATCTTCGTTTTCTTGGCAAGGGCGTAAAGGTTCTTGTCAACCTTCTTTAAAGATTCAAAAATATTAATGTTGCGCGCATCGCCGGTTAGGCAAATCTGATGCGCATTCGTCCTGACTTTATTAAACTCCTCAAGCCGCTCCAGAGTATCCTGACAATATCTTTCCCACCAACCAAAAATCGAAAACAAAGGTTTGCACATTTTGCCGTGTTTGTGGCAATAATATGTAGCCGTCACCGGTTCCTTTAATGTTGCCAAATCTGAATGAGTCGTTGCGCGGCAGGATCTGATTGTCCGGCTTAAAATGATACTAAGGACCTCCCGAACATCCTCATCAACTATTTTTTCTATCAGCCCATATACAAATTCGATTTCCGATTTCACATGTTTGAAAAACCATTTGTCATGGAAATTCCCATTGCCATTTGTGGAGAGGCAAATGCCATATTCATCTTTCAATTTGTTAAAGATAGATAAAAAATTTCCAGCTTTTTCCGCCCCATATTTCTCCTCATCAATTTTTCTTTCACTCACCCAATGCTTGAAATCTGGCGAAGGGAAAAATTTATCATTAAATTTTGCCAATTCCTCAAGGAGTCTTTTTTCAAAAATAACCGTATTGCTATCAGCAATGTATTTTCGCAATGCCTTTGTAATTCTAGAAGTCTCATAGTAAATTTCTATAAAATTGTGTTTTCTAATTTTGACATTGCTTATTAATGAATTAAAAGATGAGATATCGATACCTATTGCATAGATTCCCAATTCATTTGCCTGTACTAGCGTGGTGCCGCTTCCGGCAAACGGATCAAGCACAATATCGCCTTGTCGGAAATATGCTTTCTTTTTGAACATGTCAATATGATCATCAAGAAAATATTCAACAAGCTGGGGAATAAATTTCCCTTTATAAGGATGTAATCTATGCACATGTTTTGTGCGTTCGGATTCCTTTAATTGATCAAAAGACAATCCCCAATTAAGATCGTCACCCAATTGGTTTTTCCAATGAATTTCTCGTTTGCCATTATAGGATTCGTAATACCTAGCCAAATCCTTCTTGCTGATTTTGAGACTTCCATTATCTCCGAATTTCCTGATTCGGCCATATTGCACCAAATAGGAGATACTTGATGGAGTAACATTTTTTTTCAAATATTGGGAAGCCCATTGACTGGCTTCCTTAATT
>JAGVEJ010000141.1 GCA_020058225.1 Candidatus Zixiibacteriota bacterium
GCTGATGAAATCATCCATGAAAATGAACTAAATAAAATCTATAATGCCATGAATAAATATCATGGGGATGAACGAATTGATGGTCTGTTATTTGACTTCATAAATTTCTATGGGAGTTACTTTTATATTGGCAATACCAGGCGATGGCACCGCCGCGAGATTCGGATTGTAAGAAACAATAAGAATATCCATTCCTACCGTGATTCACAAGGCTTTCGGAAATATAATTCTATAGATCAATTTAATTCCCGATATCAGGGGCAAAAGTTGAAAGTAAAAAAATCGGCGGCATCTATTTATCATTACTCCTATGTTAGACCTCCCAATTTGATGCAAAAAAAGACCAAATATTTTCACAGTTTCTGGCACGATGACGATTGGATTAAGCAAAATGTCCCCGTCAAAAACGGGTTTGATTATTATGATGTTGATGAGGTGGTTCCTTTCACCGGTACACACCCTGAATTGATGCATGACTTGGTTTCAAAACAGGACTGGGAATTTGATATAAGCAAGGTGAAGCGTAATTTTACAATGAAGGAATGGATTTTGCATGTAATTGAACAAAAAACAGGTTATAGGATTGGCGAATATAAAAATTATGATTTGATTTGAGACAGTCTATCGATTTAGTTTCTGCCACCCCCTAATCCATCTCCACCCGGGCTTTGACACTTATAATCCTCTGTCCTTCAACTTTTGCTACTTCGAATAAGATATCTTTCCATTTTAGCCGTGTTCCAACAGTCGGCACCGAGCCAACAAGGTCATATATCAACCCACCCACTGTCTCAAATTCCTCGGATCCATAGTCAAGTTTTAATTCTTCAACCAATTCCTCCACAGATGTTCCGGCATCAACCATTATTGAATTGTCCGGCATTTTGACCATTTCTTCTTCTTCATAGTCATGCTCATCTTGAATATCGCCGACAATTTCTTCCAAAATATCTTCCATTGTAATCATTCCGGACGTTCCGCCATATTCATCGACCACGATGGCGATATGAACTCTATTTAATTTAAATTCTGATAAAAGATCATTGATCTTTTTTGATTCCGGAATAAAATAAGGCTTCCTGATATATTTGGTAATATCAAAATTGGCCTCATCAATCGGCAAGGGAATATTGGTAAAAAGATCCTTTACATACAATATTCCCATGATATTATCAAGATTTTCATCATAGACAGGATATCTGGAATGCCCATGTTCTTCAGTCATTCTTCTGATATTGCGTAAACCTGCGGTTTTGCCAAGACCAACCATACCTATGCGGGGTACCATTATCTCGCGAACCTCAGTAACATCAAGCTGTAATATTTGCCCAATCATCTCTTTTTCACTTTTCTCGACAATCGGTTCACTCGCTCCAGCCTGAGCGGCCAGAGTCTCAATCGCGCGTTCAATAATTTCCTCCCGATGTTCTTCGGATATTGTGGTTGGCTCATAATGTAATATTCGGTTATATACCCATAGAACCGGTAACAGAGCCAAATATAAAAGTGAAAAGAGCGGCACAAATCTTATTATTTTTATATCAATCTGTTTTAGCGCTCTTCTGCCCGGTAAATACTCCATGAAAAAGAGATAAAAAGCCCATATAATCAGGAGATTGAATATCAGAATGATAATAAAATTCAATCCATAGGTTTCATTGATAATTCTTGAAGTCAAAATGGCAAGAAATGAGGATATTATCATTGTAAAGGATTTGGTAAATATGGTCAACTGCAATGATATTCGTGGATTGGAAACTGCCTCTCGAATATATTTCCCGCCAATTCCCGAAAGTTTTGATGCGAATTTCTGCAGTTCCTCTGACTCGATATAGGATGCTAGATGATGCAATGAATAGATATAACCCATATAATATATCAGTAAAATTATAAAAAATAATATGAAGATCATCATCCTATAATCCTTTTAAGATAGTAAGCTTCCTTTGATGTCATCATTTCATGCTCTTTCTTATTCTTATGATCATATCCCATAAGATGCAACAAACCATGACAGCATAATCTGATTATCATTTTATCAGTATCCATACCATCCGCTTTGGCATATCGCTTCGCAGTCACT
The DNA here is from genome assembly GCA_020058225.1 of Candidatus Zixiibacteriota bacterium. GTDB lineage: Bacteria > Zixibacteria > MSB-5A5 > GN15 > PGXB01 > JAGVEJ01. The sequence continues at coordinate 2,084 of JAGVEJ010000141.1, forward strand.
GTTGAGATGTATATCTCACCCCAAATGCTATCTTTCCCGGCATCATCATCGATATTGAATGATAATACATCAGTGGGTTTGGCAATATGCCTATAATTATTATTTAGTTCCATGATTTTTTTATCGCCAACAAAGACAATATTGATAGTTGAAGCGGAATACCTAATGTTTTTGATAATATGCGCAAACAATCGTTTAATTTCTCTCTCAGGAATGACTGCTCGAGTTGTGTTCAATATATTCAGCTTCATGATTTATCTTCTTCTTTGGTCGGATATTCAATACGTTGATGAAATACTCCTACTAAAATCTGTACGAATGAATCCCCAATATCCGATAAATCCTTCAAGGTGAGCGGGCATTCCACCAATTCGCCCGATTGGAATCGGTCATTTATAATGCTTTGAACAAGGCTTTTAATCCGGGCCGGCTTGGGTTCAGAAAGAGTTCGGCTGGCCGCTTCAGCCGTGTCGGCTAACATCACTATAGCTGTTTCTCTGGTTCGCGGCTTTGGACCGGGATATCGGTAATCATCCATGGAAGAGTTTTCAAGTCCCATTTCTTTTGCTTTATTATAGAAATAGGTCATGGACATGGTTCCATGATGTTCCTCAATAAAATTCAATAACTCATCGGGCAGGTCGGCTTCCTCACCAAGTAATCTCCCCTTTTTAACGTGGGAACTCAATATAATCGCCGACATCGATGGTGTTAGGCTATCATGTTTTGATCTGATCCCTAATTGGTTCTCAACAAAATACTCCGGTATTTCCATTTTTCCAATGTCGTGATAATAGGCGCCTACACGCGCCAAAAGCGAATTGGCATCAATTGCCTTGGCCGCCGACTCAGCCAAATTACCAACCACTATGGAATGATGATAAGTCCCGGGAGCCTCGAGAGATAGGCGCTTTAATAACGGACGATTCAGGTCGGATAATTCGAGCAAAGTAATATCGGTCGTAAATCCAAATATCGATTCAAAAAATGGAAGTATTCCTATTGCCAGAAGCGGCGAGAGGACTCCATTAACCAACCCATAGCCGATTAAATTAATGACATCAACATTAGGCAAAACTTTAAATGATTCAATCAAATATATCAGAGCCACATAGGTTATTGATAGATAAATTATGGAACGGAAAAATTCTGTTCTATGTCTCACATGACGGGTAGAATAGCAGGCTACGGTGCCGATTATCATCATCATAATTACAATGGTAAAATTGAATCGATGCAATATGCCAAGCAGAAGCGCCAGAATAAACGTGTTGAATATCCCTATTTCGGCATCAAAAAGAACAGTGACAAGTATGGAAAATATAGCCAGTGGATAGAGATAAATCGAAAGACTTGATTTTATGCCGATAATATATATAAGAAATAATTCCAAGGCATAGATTAAAAATAAAGCAAGCAATTTGGGATTACTATGATAAACCTGATTCCGAAAGTGAAAGAGATAAAGATAAAGCATTAAAAATGCAATTAAAACCAGTATCATGCGCGCTAACACCGGAAGAAACGGCGCCAACAAGTTTTCCCCTTTTGCCAACTCCCCCATCTGACGATACATAGCTTCAAGAATTCTTTCCTGACTTTCATTGATACGGCTTCCCGCCCGAGCGATTCCTTCACCGGGAAGCACCACTTCTCTAACATGAGATATTTCCGCAATGGCGGCATCGCGGCGGGCTCGAATGTCAAAGGTATCAACCGAAAGATTTGGCGCTATGAAATGACGGCCAAAATCATAAAAGATATCAACATCAATCGAATCGGCCAGAGATCGATTATTTAAGGCTGTCAGGAAATTGACATACGCTCTGGAAAGGTCAAGCAATTTATCGCGGACAACAAAAATTTCCCTTTTATCAATTCTGACTATGATTGAGCGGGTCTTGGGGCCGGGCAAAATCCCCAAGTTAGGCATCACACCTATGAAGTAAATTTCATTTTTTAATATATCACTTATAATTTCGCCCGTGCGATTGATTTTTCCAAATTTTAATACTTTTAAGATGGCGTCTCTATCCATAGAAGGAAAGTTTGCGCTTAATGCGGCTCCCATACTATCCAATATTGCTTCATATAACAAAGGCGATTTTGATGCATTCTTCAGCTTTGACCTATTGGCCTTAAACGATGAGTCGGCGCTCAATATAAACCGGTTGTATTGATGAATGATGGAATCAACCACACGCCCATCATAAACCAAAATAATTGGAATCGCTTCCGTCGCGGATTCTTTTTCTTCCCGAAGTTCCTCTTGAGATTTTTCCACGGTTATCTGAAAGGGAGCAATGATATCTTCAAAAGCAATTTCACCCCTGCGGGGGAAATCCAGAGGGAGAAATAGATTCTCGGCCGGATAAAATAAAGATATGAGCACGGCCGCCATAATCAACATAGTTACTTTGCTGATTTTACTTCGCAGTCTTGAGGCCGACGTCTGGCGTGTTTCAGCCTTAACCTTGAGAAACCGTTTGATATATCTTTTTAATCTTGAAAGAACTCGATACATAGAGGGATAAAGAGCTATCCCCTACTCCTTTCGTCGACTCTTTTCAAATCGCTCATAGGCGCGGATGATTTTTTGAACAAGAGGATGACGAACAACATCTTTGTCGGATAGATAAATAAATTTTATTCCTTCAATTCCGGTTAATATTCTCTGAATGACAACCAAACCGGAGCTTTTCTTATCGCTTAAATCAATCTGGGTTATATCGCCTGTAATAATAGCTCGGGTTCCCTCGCCAAGTCTGGTCAAGAACATTTTCATTTGCGCGGGAGTCGTATTTTGAGCTTCATCAAGAATGGCAAAGGTGTGATTCAATGTACGACCGCGCATAAATGCCAATGGCAGTATTTCAATAGCGCCTAACTCAATCAATTTCTTAATCTTGTCAGCCGGCATCATTTCATGAAGAGCATCATAGACAGGTCGCAAATATGGATCAACCTTGGCGCGAATATCGCCGGGCAGAAATCCAAGTGACTCCCCAGCCTCTACGGCAGGACGTGCTAATACAATTCGGTTAACCGAATGGTTTTTCAAAGACGCAACTGCCATAGCTACGGCTAAGTATGTCTTACCAGTCCCGGCAGGACCGATGGAAAACACTATATCATTTTCCTCAATGGCATCTAAATAAACTTTCTGTCCGATAGTTTTGGGTCGAACCGGACGCCTTGGACCACCATTCGGTAATTGATAATCCCCAATTAACTCTGCCGGGCCCTCTCCCCCTTCTTTTACCATTTCCATGGCATAATTAAGATATTGCTCGGTGATATATGCCCCTTGTCCAAGTCGAGAGATTAAATCCCTAAACAAGTTTACAACCTGTTCGACTTCATCAGGTTTTCCTTCAATGATTATTTTATCGCCACGCGCAATAATAGAGGGCAAAAAGGTTTTTTCTATGGTACGAAGGAACACATCATTCTGCCCGAAAAGCAGACGGGGATCAAGCCCCTCCAGAAAGACCGTTTTGGAAATCTTTTCTTCGGTATCGGATTCCATATATTAAATTACGACAAATCCTCGGCCAATTTTAATCCCAATTCCTTCAATTGCTGGGGCTCAATATCAGCAGGCGCGCCATCCATTAGAGATTGCGCGGTGGCGGTCTTGGGAAATGCAATTACTTCCCGAATACTATCAGCCCCAGTCATAAGAGCAATAATCCTATCGAGACCGGCCGCTATTCCACCATGCGGCGGGGCGCCATATTCGAGAGCTCGAAGCAAAAAGCCAAACATTCTTTCGGCTCGCTCATCGGAAATCCCGAGAATATTGAGAACTTTTTGCTGAAGCTCGCGGCGATTTATACGGATACTGCCCGATGCCAACTCGGTACCATTGAGCACCAAATCATACTGCTCGGCACGAATATTTCTTAGAGGATGTTTATGGTCACTTAGCGAAATATCGGTTTTCTCGGCATCTTCAAAATAATGCAAATCTTCTTCGATCGGACTTGAGACTATATTATGCATGGCGTCAAGACGCTTTTCTTCCACATTATATTCAAAAAGCGGAAACCGGGTGATCCATAAGAATTTCCAACTTGCGCTGTCAATCAAATTATGCGCCTTTCCAAGATGCAGACGAATCTGTCCCATAATAAATTCGGCTTTCCATTTGGGGCCGGAAATAATAAATACGGCATCGCCAACTTCGGCGCCGACTTTGTTGCAGATTGCATTCTTCAAATCATCACCGATAAATTTCAGTATGGGAGATTTATCTCCTTCTTTGACTCTTAAAATATAGGCCAATCCTCCGGCGCCGAGATTTTTGGCAAAGGCGGTTAAATCATCAATCTGCTTGCGTGAATATCCACCGCCGTCTTTCAAACAAATCGCCACCACCGAACCATTATTCTTAATCATGTCCGCGAAGACCTGAAATCCGCAATTATTGACAAGGTCTGATATATTATTAATTTCCATGCCGAAGCGCAAATCGGGTTTATCTATCCCCCAGCGGTTCATTGCCTCGAAATATTCATACTGCGGAAATGGTGTCACCAAATCCACATTGAGAATCTTTTTAAAGAGATGTTTCATCATCCCTTCCGCCACGGCAAAAACATCATCTTTAGTAACAAATGACATTTCCATGTCGATCTGAGTATGTTCCGGCTGGCGGTCGGAGCGAAGGTCTTCATCACGAAGACATCGGGCCAGTTGATAATACCTATCGAATCCGGAAATCATCAATATTTGCTTCAGAAGCTGAGGCGATTGGGGAAGAGCATAAAATTTTCCCTTTTGCACACGGCTTGGGACAATATAATCACGAGCGCCTTCAGGCGTCGAACGCATCAGCAGTGGAGTCTCAATTTCCAAAAACCCCTTGTTATTTAGATACTCTCTAATGGCAACAGTCGCATGATGACGGGTTATTATTTTACTTTGAAGCGGCTTGCGGCGGAGGTCAAGGTATCTATATTCCAGACGTAATACTTCGTTAGCGTTGGTTTCATCTTCAATTTCGAATGGGGGTGTTTTTGATTCGGAAAGGATATTGAATTCCTCAATCGCTATTTCGATTTCACCCGTGGCAAGATTTTTATTCTCTGTTCCCTGAGGGCGATTCTGAACCCTTCCCTTAGCCGAAACTACAAATTCACTTCGCGCCTTGGCGGCACGGTCAAATAATTCTTTTTCCACCAGAGCCGGATTAAGAACCACTTGAGTGATTCCATAGCGGTCTCGAATATCAATAAAAAGTAAGCCTCCGAGATTTCGATATGATTGCACCCAGCCATTAAGGATTACCGACTGTCCTATATGGGCGGTATTCAATTCGCCGCAGGTGTGGGTTCGCTTTAGGGATTCAAATAATGACAATGTATCTCCAATAACTTTATATCAATTATGCATTTAATTCGGCATATTATAAGTAATTTTCACACTATTATACTATCCGGTTGCGCTCGAAAGTAATTAAATAGTATTTAATTGTCAATAGTTTGGTATGGCACAATCAGAGCAGACCCACAATCCCCAAGGTCGTATTATATCTTGACAATTTGGCGCATGTGCTTATAATTCGTTCAGATTTAAGAGCTTGTGGTCGATAATGAAAGTGATATGAATATCTCGCGATTTCTAAATGAGGAATTAATTGTCCTTGATTTCCATACGGAACAAGAACCTCCGCCGGACGATTTAGGTTCTTCTCGATGGCAAGAACGCAATAAGGAGCGAATTCTGGATTCGCTGGTAACCGTTCTGGAATTGTCCGGCAGAACGGGAAATCGCTGTAAGCTCTTGAATGACTTCATAAATCGAGAACGTAAGGCCTCTACTGCTATCGGGTATGGAATTGCCATACCGCATGTTCGCACCATGCAAGCCAAAGAATTTATTCTCGGATTCGCCCGCGCAAATGAGGGGCTTTATTTCGACTCCCCGGATGGCGACCCCGTACAGTTATTTCTTATAATGGCCTCTCCCCCGTATGATGATAATTTCTATTTGAAAATTTTCAAATGTCTTGCGGAAGTACTGCAATATGAGCAGTTCCGCCACGAGCTTCTACAGGCCGAAGCTCCCTATGATATTATTCGGGCATTTAAGAATATGGAATAATTCTATTATTTTCGCTGATATTTTCCCATCAAAGAAGTCTCTGCAATCACATGCCCTTTTATTTTTTCAAGTAACAGCTTTTTCGTAATTCCGCCCCTTACTTCCTCGGAGCTAAATTTCAAATCAAAATCAAGAGCAAATAGTTTAAAATAATAACGATGCGCCGTTCCCTTTGGCGGATACGGACCGCCATAACCATATTTTCCGAAATCATTTTTTCCCTGTTGTAATGCGAATTCCTTTTTACCGGCTTTTGCCGGCGAGGAAACAGCCTTGGAAACATTTTCCGGCAGGCCGTTAATATCGGGCGGAATGCCATAGACCACCCAATGAACCCAATCGCCAACCGGGGCGTCCGGATCATCGCATAATAATGCCAGCGATTTGGTATTGGCCGGAATATCGGTAAATACCAATGGCGGAGATAAGTCAGGACCATCACAAGTGTGCTTAATTGGTATGAACTCACCTTCCTTGAAAGCGACGCTGGTGACTTTCATTTTGACCTCCACAACCTTTTCGGTGGAATCGTTTTTGACATCCTGAGTAAAGGCAAAATTGAAATGCATCATAAATGCAATAAACAAAAATAACACACGGAACCTATTCATAACCATCATCCTATATTGGTAGGGGTTTGATTTATCAAACCCATGTTATCCTGCCAAACATCATCTCTTTGTTTTATCCCTATGCCTTATCTGCGTACTTTTTCAAGAATGGCAAGAAAAGATCAATCGGCAATGGAAAAACAATCGTGTTGGTCTTGCCAACGGAAACCTCCGTTAGCGTCTGCATATATCGCAATTGCAAGGCGTAATCTTCTTTGCCAAGAATAGCGGCCGCCTCGGCCAGCTTGGCTGATGCCTGAAATTCGCCCTCAGCATGAATAACTTTAGCGCGTCGTTCGCGTTCGGCTTCCGCCTGACGCGCAATGGCGCGGGTCATGTCAGGAGGAAGATCGACATTCTTAATCTCAACTACCGATACCTTAATTCCCCACGGTTCCGTCTGATGGTCGATAATTTTCTGCAATTCCTGATTTATCTTTTCGCGGTTGGCCAGAAGCTCATCAAGTTCGACTTGTCCCAACACGGAACGCAATGTTGTCTGCGCGATTTGGGAGGTTGCTTCAAAAAAGTTGGCAACAGCAACAATGGCTTTATTCGGATCCATCACTCTAAAATAGAGAACAGCATTTACTTTGACCGAAACATTATCTCTGGTGATAACATCCTGTGGAGGAACATCAAAAGTAATAGTACGAAGGTCCACCCTCATCATTCTGTCAACAATCGGAATCAGAAGAATTATTCCCGGACCTTTGGCGCCAATCAGACGTCCCAGACGAAAAATTACACCTCGTTCATACTCACGAAGGATTTTTATGGCATTAGATAATATAATCAATACCAAAAATGTTATTACGGCAATTCCCGCCAGCGATGACATTGAATTTCCTTCCATTTATGTCCTCCTCTTGACTTTGATTTTTAAATCCTTGACTTCCATGACAATTACCTCAACATTTTCATCGATTGCTTCATCAGATGAAGCCTCCCATAACTCACCCGCCACATATACAAAGCCCGATTTGTCTATTCTGCTTTTAACAATGCCGATTTGCCCAATTAAACCCTCCGCGCCGGTAGTAGGTTTGGCAATTCGCGCTTTAAGAGCAAGCGTAAAGGCAATCAAAACAAATCCGCCAATTACAAAGGCAACAGCAAAAATAACCAATTTGGATATTTTAAGTGATGGGTCGGCGGTATCAACCAGCATCATGCCTCCGATTATAATTGCGATAACTCCGCCTATGGTCAATAATCCATGACTCACAATTTTAATCTCCAGAATAAACAATAGAATGGCAAATATTATTAATAGCAAGCCGGCATAATTTATCGGCAACGTTCTAAAACTATAGAAAGCGAGTATAATGCAAATTCCTCCCACAATTCCGGGTAATATGGCACCCGGATTATAAAGCTCCAAAACCAAACCCAAACCGCCCAAAGAAAACAAGATAAAAGCGATATTGGGGGAAGATATTATTTCCAGTAATGATTGGATAAAAGTCTTTTTTATCGGTTTGGTGAAGGGATTGCCGGTTTTCACAATCTTCTTTCCGAGGGCAGTATTGACCTCAAAACCATTTACCTTTTTCAACAAATCATCAAAATCGGCGGCAATGAAATTTATTACATTCTTTTCCAAGGCCTCGGTAGATGTGATAGAAACCGATTGCCGGGCGGCATCTTCAGCCCATTGAGCATTGCGGCCATTGCGTTCGGCCATTGCCTTAAGTGATGCCACAGCGTCATTCATGATTTTATCCGAAAGAACCGAATCAATCGGTTGACCCGTGCCGGAGACAACATGGGCCGCCCCAATATTGGTACCGGGCGCCATGACAGCTATATGAGAGGCATAAGTAATATATACACCGGCTGATGCCGCCTTCGCCCCGACAGGATAAATATAAACCGCTACCGGGACTGTTGAATTCATGATGGCTTTAGTAATCGGCCACATGGCGTCATTAAAGCCTCCCGGAGTATCCATCATGATTACCAGAAGGTCGGCATGAGCTTCTTCCGCTTGTGTAACTGCATCAATGACACGGTCCGCGGTAACTGTTCCAATGGCCCCATCGATATTAATTGTGTAAACTATATTGGGAATATTTGCCTTGGTTGAGTCCTGCAATGAATCCTGTAGCACACTTTGACTGAGAGATAGACCGGCTCCCAACAAAAGAGAAATAAACAAGACTATCCTTAATATCTTGAACATACAATTACCCTGTTTTATCTAACACTATTTTTGGAATAATGTCAACTTAAAAGTCGTTATTATATACAACCATAATAGCTTCAGAATGTTCTATGTTTTTATTATACATTCTTTGCGCTTGTAAACCAGGTTGCCATCAAAATAGGTGGCTAATATTGATATCTCTTTTATCTTGGATACTGGGGTTTTATAAATATTATCGGATAGAATAATAAAATCCGCCACATATCCCGGAAGAATAAAGCCCTGAACATGCTCCATCCCGATTGCATACGCCGCTCCGGCAGTATATCCATATATTGCATCGCCAATAGAGATTTTTTCCGAAGGATAAAACGATTTATTGCTTCCGGGAATCGGTCTATTAACGGCCGCATTGATTCCGGATAATGGAGCAAGCGGTTCGATAGGCGCATCGGAGCCAAAAGCAAGAGGTATTTTATTTTTCAGGAGTGTATTGAAGATAAAACAGTCTTTGCCCCTTTTCCCCCAATATTTTTCAATTATTTTTATATCTGAGGGACAATGCGATGGTTGCATAGATACCGTTATATTTAATTTCTTGAGCCTCTTGATATCCAAACGGCGAAGCAATTGAAGATGCTCGATCCTATGGCGGGCATTGTTCGCCAAAGCTGGAGCCTGTTCCAAACAATCGAGGACATTCGATATGGCTTTGTCGCCCAGGGCATGAACAGCGCACGGCAAACCCAGTCGGGATGCCTTTCTAATATAGGATAATATTCCCTTCTTGGGGGTTACCTCAATCCCATAATTGTCTTTGGAGCCAATATATTTGTGAAAGCATAGTGCAGTCTGGCTTCCTAGTGAACCATCAGCAAAAAGCTTAACCCCGGAAATTTTTAGATATTTATTTCCATATCCATAAGAAATGCCCATTTTCTCCAAATCGGCAATCGTCTTTGCAGGAGGATAATAGCCAATTCTTAAGCCGGGTTTCTTGCTTTTGGATATTTTAATATAGAATGATAGTGCGTCCGATCCATCAAATGCATGTACACCTGTTACACCATTGCCGTAAAGTTCACGCAATAATTTGTGGTATAGAGTTTCAGTCTCCTTATTTCCCGCTTTGCTTATGGCCTTAAGGACAGGGAAATATCCGGGCGTTTCTTTTAGGATGCCGGAAGGTTCGCCATCTTCAAGTTTTTCAATTGCCCCACCTTTTGGATGGGGAGTCATTTTATTTATACCGGCCAATTTCAAAGCCTTTGAATTAACCCACATCATATGCTGATCCTTGGAAAAAAATGCGGCAGGACGCCCGCCGGTGATTTTATCCAGCATATACCTATCAGGCCGAACAAACTTTCTCCATCTGTCGGGAGAAAAACCCTCGCCGGTTACCCATTCATCTTCCCTCAATTTTGAGGAATGCGATTTGATTCTGCTTAATACTTCCTCAATAGAGTTAATGTTGCCAAGCTTCACATTTCCCATTGAGATAATCATATAATACAAATGCGTATGAGAGTCAACAAACCCTGGTATTACAGTATGCCCCTCAAGATTAATATTTTTATATTTGGAGAAATCATCATCTCTTTCAAGATTCTTTCCCACAGCGATGACGGTATCTCCGACAATCGCCATTGAATCGGCCACAAGACCATGAGCTTGAGTGTATATTTTTCCATTATGGAATAATTTATATTTTGTCATAATTAACTCCCTTTATCCGAATATCTCCCTGTCGTATAGTTATCCCAATTCTATCGATTTCCTCAAGTATAGGGACAACATATTTCCTTGAGCTGTTCAATTTTTCCCTAAGGAATGATATGGACAATGTCTGATCGGAACTTATTATATTCTTTATTTCCTTGATAATACTCATCCATATATCTTTATGAATTAGAAAACCGCCACCGATTTTAATGATCTCACCCGACGCAATCAAATATTCCATGGCTTCGCGTTTCAATTTATCAGAGCCGACTATTTCGGATACCGTGGGGGGCATAAAGCTCGCTCTAAGGATTTCCTTGGATAATGCCTCAGCCATCGACTTCAACTCACCCTGCACAGTAATAGTGCGACCGGCCAGGTCGAAGCGGTTTTTCTTTTTCACCAATTGACCGGATTCTATCATTAATTGGACAACCGGCTCCAATTGAGGGATACTTATCTGAACAATTGTGGCAATTTCATCAATAGGAAGACCATCGTAATGCGGATGCCCCGTAAGAAATTCATTCAACCTTTTCGATATGTTTTTGATTTTATCATGTAGGTCGTCCGACCTATAATATTTGCCATTGTGAAAATTGCACTTTTTTAGCCGCACCATTTCGTCAAAGGCAAATTTAATCGCCTCTTTGGAATAATTGCAAAACAAGAAATCCCTTTCTCTATCCAAAAAAGGCTTTTGATCAAATGATGAATTAATCAGCGTATAAATGTCTAAATTGATTCTTTCAAAAAGATATTTATATTTATTTGCATCTCTATGCCGCGGCAGAACATCAAGTATATCAAGAATCATCCCGCCGCCGATTGTAATCTGAGGAGTTGGAAGCCGAACAATAAAGCGATCCCCGATAAAGGCTAAAATTGGGCCAAAAGCTTTGAAGAAGGCCACTCCATTTTCCCCCGGGAATAATCTTTCGCTCTGATAAAGACGAAGTTCGCCTTCAACCTCGGTTGTGCCTAATATCATCAAAAGTTTTCTTCGATCCTCAATAATGACTTTTGATTCTTCAATGACAGATAATGATAATGTCAGTATGATATTAGAAGGATAGCTATCGGCTATTTCAGGAATCGTTAGCAGATTACCGCGCGTGAAGTGATCCTTGTCAATGCCGGTCAGGCTAACCGCCGTTCGTTGCCCCGGATAAGCTGTTTCAACCTGAATATTATGAGATTGAAGGGTTCTTATCTTTCCCTTTTGTCGCGCCGGAAACACTGATACTTCCTGTCCAACTCTCAGAACGCCCCCCTTCAATGTACCGGTGGCCACTCCGCCCATTCCCGCCAAAACGAAAGATCGGTCAATGTATAACCTTGGTTTGCCAATATTTTCTCGAGATATAATAGATTTTGATAATCTTTCTATTTCCGCTTTTAATACTTCAAATCCCTTTCCGGTGGTTGATGAAAGTTTGACAATAGGCGCATTTTTTAAAAAGCTTCCCTTAAGCTTGTCCTTGATTTCCTCGGTGACCAAATCAACCCAGCTTTCTTCAACGAGGTCAATTTTTGTTATGACAACAATTCCATGCTTGATACCAAGCAATTTGGTTATTTGAAGATGCTCTTGACTTTGAGGCATCCAGCCATCATCGGCCGCTACAATCAGCATGACCGCATCAATCCCGCCGGCTCCGGCAATCATATTAAGCACAAAACGCTCATGGCCGGGAACATCAACAATACCGATTCTTTGCCCATCTGCAGTATCATACCATGCAAAACCAAGGTCAATGGTCATCCCCCGCTGTTTTTCCTCAGGCAAACGGTCAGGATCAATTCCGGTCAGTCTATTGATAAGGGATGACTTCCCATGATCGATATGACCGGCAGTGCCTATGATAAACATATCAAAATGAATCTTTGAGTTTCTTGATTATATCAATGAGAATAGGGACATCATTATCATCAATCGCCTTAAGATCAATCAAGAAATAATTTTCAGCGACTCGGCCTATTACAGGTGGATCCATTCTCCGGAATAGAATGGAGACCTTTTGAGGTGTCAACTTGCTTCTAAATACAAGAGCTACCGAGGGAATAGATATATTAGGCAGTGAGCCTCCGCCCATTTCACCCTTTGAGCCCTCAAGAACTATCTTATCGCCCGCCGCAACTTCCTTGATTATATATTGTCCTATTTGATAAAGGTCTGATTCCTTGCGGCCGGCAAGACGCCATAGCTTTATATTTTCCTTCCATGTATTATTAAGATAGTAACCCAGCAATTCCTCAAGCGCTGAAAATACAATCTTATCCACTCGCAAGGCTCGATATACCGGATTCTTTTTCAAAGCGTCTATAAAATATTTTTGTCCGACAATAAGTCCCGCTTGCACGCCGCCAAGTAATTTGTCTCCTGAGAAACAGGTAAGCTCTGTTCCATAACGGACTGATTCCTGAACTGTCGGCTCATGTTGTCCGGCAAATTCAGTCGTATCGATAAATACTCCACTTCCAAGATCATTTATTATGGGAATTTTTGCGTCTTTTCCCAGAGTAACAAGCGATTTCAAATCGACTTCATCAACAAAACCATGCATAGCAAAATTGCTTCGGTGCACCTTTAATATCAAGGCCGGATTTGATTCCAAAGCGGATTTATAATCTCCATACGATGTTATATTTGTGGTTCCTATCTCAATCAGTTTGGCGCCGGCACGTTTAATAATATCGGGAATTCGAAATCCCCCGCCTATTTGTACCAGCTCTCCGCGGGAGATAATCACATTCTTCTTGTTCGCAAGTGTATTTAATATCAAAAATAGGGCGGCGGCATTGTTATTGACAATACAGGCCGCTTCGGACTCTGACAATAGCGCCAAATATTTTTCAGCCAGTTCCCCCCTTTTGCCTCTCTTGCCGCTGTTTACATCAAATTCAAGATTCCCATATCCAATAATTTGGCTTTTGATATTGTCAAATAGATTCTCGGGGAGCGGAGCCCTACCAAGATTAGTATGCACCAGAATACCAACGCCATTTATGACGCGGCCAATCTTCTTGCGGAGAATATTTTTTACCTCAGTGATAATTCTCGATTGAAATTCAGAAAGACTTATTCCCTTGTTATGCCGCTCCAATTCTTCTTTAAATCGCTCTACTTCATTACGAATAATTTCAATGATTAAAGGACGAGCCAAAATGCTCGAAAGAGATGATATCTCCTCCATTGATGCAAGAATCTCAACCGATGGAATATCGCGCCTTGATCTTATAATATTATCTTCCATAATTATAATTCATATATAATGGCTGTTAATACACGGCCGACAGCTTCAAGAGATTTTGGCGAACATTTATCCGGGGTATCGCTTGTGGTATGCCAGTAGGGATAATTAAAATCGATAATTACGGCCGAAGGTAAGCCAATTGTCATGAAAGATATATGGTCGTCAAGAATGGCATAGCCAATCGAATCAACAAAAGCATTTACTCCCAGTTTTTTCGCTTTGTTCCAAATCAAATTTGTCAATTCAAGCGAATAGCGGCTGGAATATTCTTCCCGATATATTTTTAGATCGCTATCCCCTATCATATCAATAACTATCACAAATTTGTATTTTTCTTTGATACTTCTCTTTATGAATTCTTTCGAACCAAGAAAATATTCATCATGGTCGCCCGGCAATCCCCAATCCTCGCCGTCAAGGAGGGCAAAATCTATATTGGCTCTTGGAGGTTTCACCGAAATCAAATTAGCCAATTCCATCAGCACGGCAATACCTGAGGCGCCGTCATTGGCGCCGTCAATCGGCATATTTCTTTTGGTCGAATCGGGATCATATTCGGCTCTGGGGCGGGAGTCATAATGGGCCGCAAACAAATATGTATTTGCATTGGCATCTTTCCCTCTAAAATGCGCAATAATATTAATCATGGGAATCTCTTTCCCTGTGATTTTGTCAATATGGAGAAAAGATACCATGTCAATTCTTGCGCCCAAATTGCCGAGGAATTCCCGGAAATATTTTCTGCATATGGCGCCATTATCGGTTCCCGGCACGCGCGGGCCGAATGAAACTTGCTTCTGCAAGTATTCAAAGGATCGTTGACCGCTAAATGATGGCAAGTCGGATGGAGAATTATTCCTGCATGATAATAAACAAGACCCGACAACCAAAAAGGCGGTCACCATTTTGCAAATATTTCTATATATCATCCTTTGGGAAAGAACAATCAGGCTTGATGATTGTCAATTAAATATTTATTAGAATTTGATATCGACCCAAATCTTTAACTCTCTTGTATGTGAAGTACGTTTCTGAGTCTTATCATCGGTATCCTGCCAACGACCGCTAAGGCCGCCCCTTATTTGAGTTGAGAATGAATATGAAATTGTCGGAGTGATAGTCAAATCCGACCGCTCCCCGGCCGAAACATACGGACTGGTGCCGCTGGCGTTTTCGGTTTTTTGTTTCCTCAAAGTTACATCAGCCGATATGGTGGCCGTGGAACTGAATTTAATTCTCCCCAACAATGGAATTCTTATTCCGGTGGGAGCTGTAAAGGAATACCGGGAATCGACACTGTAACTTCGCGATAGATCGCGCTTTCTGCTGGTTATTACGCCGGTCTGGCTATTCATCGCTTTATCTTCACTGAAAATTTTATCGGTCGAAAAATTAATTTGCAAGCCTCTGGCAATATCAAAACTGAATGATAAAAGTGGCCTCTGTGAAATGGTCGTTCTTTCACTTGACTTAAATCCGGTTTGTAGGTTATAAGACTCGCTTCTGCTCTTGGAGTATCCGGTTCTGGGAGAAAATCGCTGTATGATAGGATTGAATATTTTTATTGTAGATAAAGACCCAATAGTGAATTTAATATCTGGAAATACTGTTTCAATCGATTTCTGAGGATTAACCGTCTTTTCAACGTCTTTGTTAATTTTTCTATTAAACGAAACATCTGTCTTTAATCCGCCAAGGAATTTAGTTCCGGAGCCAAATGAGTAACCAATATTTTCTGAGATAAAATTCGATGATCCCACTGCTCTATATCCTTCATCAACGCGAGCACCATGCTCATCAGTTAATCCCAATCTAAATTTCCAACTTGCCCTATCCATCAAACCGATAAGCCCATAGGAAAATCTATCATGATATTCATAAGTAATTGGATTAATCCAACCGGTTAATAAACCCATTACGCGGGAAACAGGATTCCAAACAGTCTCAATCGGGTTCTTTTTCTTTTCCACTTTTGTGACTTTGCCTTTTTGCTGGGGCGGCAAATCACGACGTCCCGCGTCCTTTTTCTTTTCTACGGCAAACATCTTTCTAAAATCAAGATTACCGCTTATGCTATAAGACTTGCTGGCTTGAGCCGATCGGGCAGTGCTGGTATCGGTTACATTTTTTGCCTCGCCATAAGTTGTATTAAATGTAAATTTATGCGTAAAAAAGGAGAATACCGCGGGCGAATAACTGGCGCCGAATGATTCGCTGAAATTGGTCTCTTTACCCAACCTTAGTTTTCCGGGGTTGAAAGTCAAATTGACCTTTTCAGGATCCGACATATCTCGTTTTGTACTGGCATTATAATTAAGGAGCAAATTATCAGAAACCTTGTAGCTTAACCTATAATTTCCATTGAAATTTTTCGTTGTGCTTTCAATTCTGCCGCGATTCAAATTCTGCGATAAAGAATAATGTTTATCATAATCGCCCGAAGAGCTGAATGAATTGGGGAAGAAATAAAATTTACTGCCGCTAAGTTTACTCACCAAAGGAATGGGTTTAGTCCAGAAAAACGGCTTTATACTGGGGATTTTCCCAAAATCAAGAGAATAACTACCCGAGGAATGATAATTTTTGCTAAGGGTAATCGGATTGGCCGGCGATCTGCCTTCCGAACGACTATATGAATATGAAGTTCTGATCTTGTTTAGAAAAAGTGTAAACAATGGATTTCGGGTTTTTCTATTAAAGCTTTCACTAAAGTTAAATCCCCTTGATGTGCCGACAGTGCTTTCTTTATCCCGCAGTTCATTGGGGAGCGTAATATCGGTTCCAAACCGCAGTCTCGGAATTTTGGTGTTTTTGCTGAAACTAAATGATATTGGAAGCGCCAAACCAAGGGATCGTGGGAGAAATTTATCAAAACCGGTGCTTATATTATAACCATAAGTCTTTATGGCTTCACCGCCACCCAAATTATTGGATGAACCGCCTCTGGTCGAAGAGGACATTTCTCTAAAATAACTGTCCCGATGAGAATATTCGGTGCCATAAGAAAAGAGGTCAGCCACATTGCCCGCGACAGATACTCTCCCCGCGGCGCCAACGTCGCGTCGGACATCGACAAGCCGCATCTCATCAACCCATACATCGCCCGTCTGAATATTGGTCGGATCAAGATTTGTTACCCCGCAGGCCAAATATTTAATTTGCGTAAGAGTAGGCTTTCCGCGAACCCGGTAATTGCCATCGGTAGTATCATAGGGCAAATTCATGGTGGCGCTGTCCTGTCGATTGCGGATTAGATATTCCTTTAAACCCGATATTTCATCAAAATTGAGATTTACTTCATTTTCAGTATCCCATCCCGGTTTCAGCCGGGTATGATATTCATAGTAATTGGCGCTATCAGCGCCGATTCTACAGAAAAATAGAACAGAATCAGCGCCCTGTTCCCCGTGAACATACATTTTTAGGGTTTTATATCCCATCAAACTTGGAGCATCATATAGAATTCTCTCGGCGATTCCCGTATCGCAATAGGCCAGGCTATCATAGCGAAGCAATAATGATTGTTCGGTTTCGGTTACAGCATTGGTCTTATCATAATAGCCGGAAACTCCCGGAGGCGGAGAATAATTGATATTCACATCATCATTGATAACGGCAACATTAAATTTGCTTGAAGATGGCGTTATGGTATCAGTCCGAAATTTGACTGTATCATCCCAATTTGATTGAATAAAATCGGCGGAGGCTATTTTAATGCTTATGCTGTCTCCATCCGGCGACTCAAACCACAATCGTATAAATTCAATTTGAGTCCACGAAGGATTGCCGACTGTTGAATCTATGGCATCAGGGTCTTTTATCGGAATACGAAAAGTCTTCCAACCGTTATATTCTGAACTGTCAACGTAGTAATTCTCATCCTCAATATTGACACGAAATGAATAATAGCTATTGTAACTATCCAGTGCATTGTTGCGCAGGAGATCTTCGGTATCCGGTTTACCCCAACGGTTGGGATCTTTTTCATTTCCTTCGGTTCCGTTAATATGGCTGTAATCATCAGGGTCGCATCCATTACAGCCTAACCCCTCGCCATTATAATACCAATTGTCATCATGGGGATCGGCGCCGGAACCTTCGGTTGAATCCGGAATGCCATCCAATCCTATGTCTTCTCCCTCATCGAGTATATTATTATAGATGGTTCCGGTAGCCTTATCCTCAGTATCCAAACTACCATTGACATTGACATCCTCAGTAATCCGCCCCAAATCAACATGAATAACCCCTTTGGTTCCCTTAACTCTCATTTCAAGAAGCTGTGCTCGACTCTGATTGGCGGAACCGGCGGGAAGATAACGCATGACTCCCCCCCACGCTTTGGAGGCCTCATAAAAGGCCGTGTCGCCGCGCAACGAATCGTTGGCCCGTTTATCTCTAATAGATGGTATATAATCAAACCAAAGAGTGTGCGAAAGATTCTCAGTAGCGGAAACATCCTTATTCCAAATTTCATTGGTGGGAATTTGATCATACGGATTATACCAGATAAGTCGGCCGCGCATCCGGGTTGAATCAAGGCCGATTGGCTTGGATGCCAATGTCCATAATTCCCGATATATTCCAAATGAATAAAGGTCTCGGCTCCCTTCAAAATCATCAATATAGGCAACACCATCAACGTTAGGATTCGGGTGAGATTGTGCCACTTCCGCCGATATGGCCAAATTCGAGTTTTCCTTTGTTGAATAGAATGGCAATAAATTGGCCATCTTTGAAAGGAAATTTGGTTTTAGTTTGAAAGAACCATCAATATCGAACATCATCGTGCGTGCCGTTTCCTGACCAATTTTTGGTTTTCTTTCGGTGGCTTTATCTGATTTATAAAGAAATGTAGAGCCGATCTGGAAATTTTCATTCAAATCATATTCCGTACGGATTCCAAATAAGGTTTTCTTCTCCATTGACATAAGGGGAGAAAATTCATATTCGATATTTATATTGGCATTGGGGTCGGTCGCATCCTGAGTCAAAAAGGTCACCCGTCCAAAATCATAATCCACATTATAATCCTGCCCTTTTGTCAAAAGCCGACCATTGAGCGTAATTCTTTCTGATCCCTCGATAATATTTGTCCTGCCAAGACTGATTTCGTTAGCGCGACTTGTGTTGGAAATTTCAAAATAATATTTGCTGGCTTCAGTCACCGGGCTGGTGCCATATTCATTGGTATATATTCCGGGAACCTGAGGCTCTAATTTGGTTGTATCTCCCAAAAATGTTCTTTGGGAAGCAAATGGTTCTCTTTCGGGAAATATTAAGAATCCTCGGATGGGATCAATTATTGGAGTATTGACATCAATCTTGCCATCAGGAATTGGCTTACCTGATTGATTGGTTGTGTCTAATCCCAATATTTGAATATATGCCGTCCCGTTTTGATTGTCGATATTCTGATTAGTCCGCTCCGTTCCGGCCAAGCCCTTATATATTGTAACATCAAGGCCAGCCGGATCAAGTTGCGTTGACCCCAAGTAATATACATTACGCCACATGTAATCCCATGTATATTGAGTAGAATCTGGACGACGAGATTTTATTAATTTTAGTTTTAGGGTTTCTGCCGACAAATCGCCAATTGTATCGATTATGCCATCTTTTCGTTGAACTATCATGAAAACTCCAATTTCTCCATAGGAGCCGCCATTGGGGGAGTTGAAAATTGCATAAAACTTTTTATTATCAATATAATAGTCATCTTCCCTCAACGGTTCAGCATATACTAAGGCCTCACTTGCCTCACTGGCCGCAAAGGTAGTGTCAACCGGATCCACATAAAATTTGGCGGTAATCACAGAAGTTGTTTGCTGGGAGGCATAAGGGACAGTGTAAATTGAAATAAACTTCAAAAAATCCCACTTGTCTATATCTTCGCTTTTTCGGCCCAAATCAAATATTCGCCCCGTGGCATATTCCCAATCCCTCTTATAATCTTTTCTGGCCGTTGCCCCCGCTGATATGGAATTCCTTTCCGTAGAGCCTTTTTCTTGGCTGGCAATAGCGGTAAGTTTCAGATTTCCAATTTGCGCCTCTGTCTTGATTCCAAATAACCCTTGGATGCGTGCCGAATAGCCGACAAATCTGGTATTGGGCAAAGACAAAGTTGTATTGCCTGCCTCGATGATCTTTATAATATCATTCTCATCCCCCTTATACCTCAGCATTATCCTATTGGCCAAGGGGATATCTGTCTTGGAATCCTGGGAAACCTGCACCGTTATTTTTGAACCGATATTACCGTTTATATCAAAGCGAGAAATCTGCTCCATATTGAGCGATGGAAATTTGCTTTGTTTGTATGTAGCCGTGGAGGTTCTGTCATCCCATTGAGAGCGGCCGGAGAAAGTAATCTGATGTGATCCGGACACCTTTAAACCGGCGCCGCCTTCTCCAAAAACTGATTCAAAGGTTTGCGATTTTATTGGAACATTAATTGCCAGCAACCCCCCCGCTTTCTGTTTTTGTTGTTTTGACAGGGCTTGCGATCGAATTTCGGTTAGCTGACGGGAAAGCCAATATTTGCGTCGATGTTGCATGAACTCAGTGGCATTGACAGTTCTCGGCATCAAATCATAAACATAATCCCCCTTTTTGTAAAACTGACCGGTTATGGTCAATGTCTGCCGAGAATAACTTGAATTGCCAATGAGGGGTTTGGTTTCATAAAAACGCTTAAATGGGGGATAAACATATCCATCGAGTGAAATAAGAAACTTTGGCTCATCAACCGGAATAGGCGCAATAAACGTTCGAGGTGATTGCAAAGATGCATGAAATGTCGGCGATTCTGAAAAGGCAAACAGTGGCAATAGCAATAATGCCGTCGTAATTAAATATGTAATTTGTCTAATCGTAAAATAACCAATTCTACTGGTTTAATTTATTTCTTTATAAATCGGTCGATAGGCCTTCCTCCTCAAATGTTCCAAGGTATGTTATTTCTTCCCGTAACTCAATTCCAAATTTCTCTTTGACCCGGCTTTTCAATATTTCGGCCAAATTTCGAATATCTTTTGAGGTTGCCGAGCCATTATTTATTATAATATTAGCATGTTTTTCAAAAACGCAAGCTCCACCATAATGAATTTCTTTTGCGCCGACTTCCTCCAATAGCTTTCCTGCGGGGAGTTTCCCATGTTCATAATTTTTATCAACGATATTTTTAAAAAAACATCCGGCCGAATGCTCCTCAAAGGGGAGTTTTTTGCGCCTCTCAGCTAATATTTCGTCCGTTTTTTTTCTAATCTCCTCTTTTTTCCCAGCTCTTAACGAAAATTCAGCATGCGCGACAAATTCTCCCGTTTTCTTTAAGACCGAATTCCTATATGAAAATTCAAAATAAGAAGTCAATTCGTTTCTTATATTACCTTGCTTATCAACCAATTGCACCGATTTTAATGCTGATGATATATCCAAGCCATAGGCTCCCGCATTTCCAAAAATAGCTCCGCCAACCGTTCCCCAAATTCCTGTGGCAAATTCAAGACCGGCCAAGCCGTTATTGGTTGCAAAATCTACCATCTCTTGAAGACTCTCGCCGGCTCCGGCAATTATGGCCTCTTCGCTCACCTTCAATCCCATGATTGAATTCCTGATGACAAGTCCATCATACCCATAATCCGAGACGAGCAAATTGGAGCCGCCACCAAGCATAAAAATCGGCAATTGATATCTATTAGATTCTTTTATTAGGGACGAAAGTTCCTTTTCGCTATGTACCTCGGCGAATAACTTGGCCATCCCACCGGTTCCAAAAGTATTAAATGGAGCCAAGGGTTTATCGCTCTCTATTAATTCGCCGAATTTGTCTTTTAGAATTTTAATGATTTCTCGCCAATCAATAGAGGTTTTCCCTGCAGTAAACATCACTTCAATATAGCGCTATCCCGTATAAAATCAAGCTTTTTGCCGGTTTTAATCCAATGTCACCGCCTATATTCCGGCAAATTGTTATACACCTATGTTTGATTTTCGTTTTGTGTATTTCCTCCGGATTCGGTCTTTTCCGGCTGAGGTTCAGATTTGGCAGATTCATCGATATAATTCATTCGCAATTCATAAAGAATATTGGTTATGAATCTCTCTTCTTCTGTTGTAAGATTCCCCTTTGTTTTTTCTTGTAACATTGTCAGCATATCAATACTGAACTTAGCTTGATTAATATCCCGTTCAACTTTTCCCGAAATTGGTGAAATTACTTTGCCCATTTGCTGAACGGCCGCCATTTGTAACGAAATAACAAGTTGAAAAAATAAGGCGTTAATTTCTTCCTTGTCAGTGTTTTCCATTTATTCCTCCAGACCATTTCATGTCTTAATCAACCCTCGCCATTAATTTCATTAATGGCAAAAGTCAATTATAATCAACCAAAACGGGTCATTTTTCTGCGAGAGTGTACTTTTGCAGATAAATATTTTAACATATTCTTTCCAACGCTGTCAAGATTTTTATCCTTGGCAAATAGCCCTGCGATTATTTTTCGTGTTATTTGGAGAAGGTCGGAGTCTATGGATAAATCTGCAACTTTTAGTTCTGGCAGGCCATGTTGTTTGGTGCCGAAAAATTCTCCTGGTCCCCTGAGTTTTAAGTCTGATTCGGCAATCTCAAAACCATTTGATGATGCCTGAAACATGTTTAATCTTTGCTCGGCATGTTCACTTAGGGGTGGTTCCGCTATTGCAATAGCCAGTCCGGGTTTATTGCCACGTCCTACACGGCCGCGCAATTGGTGTAATTGCGAGAGGCCAAACCTCTCGGCATGCTCAATTACCATTATTGATGCCGCCGGAATATCTATCCCAACTTCTATCACGGTAGTTGCCACCAAAATCTTCAACCTGCCATTTTTGAAATCTCTGATTGTTTTCTCGCGCGACTCTTTTTTTACTCTGCCATGCACCAAACCAACCTTATATTCCGGAAATATTTCCGCCTTCAGTCGCTTGTATTCATCCTCGGCGGCCTTCAAATCAAGCTTTTCTGATTTCTCCACCAGCGGGTATATGAAAAACAGCTGATCTCCCTGTTCCAATTTAGATTTAAGGAATATATACATTTCTGGCCTCGAGGCCGCTGTGCGCCAAAATGTTTTCGTCGGTTTACGGCCGGGGGGCATAGATTTAATTGTTGTGATATCAAGATCGCCATACAAAGTGAGCGCCAGAGTCCGCGGAATGGGAGTGGCAGACATTACCAAAGTATCTGGATGCTCTCCTTTGCCTATTAATTTTCCGCGTTGAAGCACTCCAAAGCGATGTTGCTCATCAATAATGACCAAGCCGAGTCTTTTAAACTGCACCGGATCCGAAAGCAAAGCATGGGTTCCAAAAACAATATCAATATCACCACTTGTTATTCTATTTTCAATAATTCTCCTTTCGGCTGTGGCCGTGCTCCCAAACAAGAGCGCCGAGGTTAATCCCTTTTGTCGAAGCTTTAATTCCCAGTTTGTATAATGCTGTTCAGCCAGAAGCTCAGTCGGGGCCATGAAGGCAGTCTGCAGTTTATTCTCCGCCGCATAGACGGCCGCAATTAGCGCCACGACGGTTTTGCCACATCCAACATCTCCCTGCAGGAGACGGTGCATCGGCCTTTCCCTTTGCATATCATCCATAATCTGATAAGCCGCCTTTTGCTGATCAAGAGTCAACTGAAACGGTAATCCTGTAATAAATCTTTTGACCATATCTCCTGATGGATGATATTTATGCTTTTTGATCACGCCAGTATGATATTTTCTAACGCTTAAGACCAAATACTGCAATTCAAGAAGCTCATCAAATGCCAATCTCCGCCTTGCCGATTCTATATTATCCATGCTTTCGGGGTAATGTATCTGATTAAGGGCTTGAGGAAGTGAATATAATTTATGGTCCATAATCATATTTGATGGAAGATAATCAGTCAATTTGCCGCCGACTTTTTCAAGAGCGAGATTTATTATGCGACGCATCACCCGGCCGGTTAATCCTGCCTGCTTCAATTCTGAGGTTGAAGGATAAACAGGGACAATTCTGCCGGTATGAATTAATTCCGAATCCAGGTCCTCCATCCTCTCAATTTCAGGATGAACTATCTGCAATTGCTGAAAATATGTAATCGGCCCGGTGACGGCATAAAGGTCACCCTTATTGAACTGCTTCTCGAGATACTTATATCCCTCAAACCAAATCAGAGCAATATATCCGGTATCATCGCCAATCATAACCTCAAGGCGCGACCGCCTTCCCTTTAATATTCCCTTGCCCAATACTCGCCCAATTATTGTGGCGGTCATATTGGCCTTGAGATGGCCAATCTTGGTTATCATAGAACGGTCCAAATATCGACGCGGTAGAAAATGTAGTAAATCTGATATATTATTAATCCCAATTCTGGATAAGGCATCTGCTCGCTTTGGACCCACACCTTTTAGGTACTGAATCTCGGATTCTAAATTCATCTCCGACATGAAATCAGGGTAATTTTTTCAGGTAATAATGTCAATAACTATTGATATCGTTGGGTGGAGGCACTGCAGGAAGGTATTGAGGGGGCAATCGCAATAAAACGAACCCATTTTGAAAATTGATATCTATTTGATAATGAATGAGTTAAGTAAAATGGGTTCGTTTTTATTTTTTTGTTTTGTCCTTTTTTGGCAAAAGATAATTCATATCCCTTCATATATATGTCTTAACTCGGAATTACCATCAAGGTTGTAGTAAAATTGTGAGGGGTGGAAAATGAGTGAGCAAGGGCGTATGCCATACGCCCCTGCCATTATCCACCGCAAGGGGCTTGTTGAAAAAGTGCATGTTACGGGGGAAATTTTGATTACAATTTCTTGTTGATGATATGCATAAATAATTGCTTATTTCAAAAAATTAAAGGAGGTCGAAGTGAAAAGTTTCTTCAGAGTAATTTTTGTTTCGTTAATGGCTATTATTTTTATCCTGCCAATCGCTCAAAGCGCTAATTGGGAAAAAACGTTTGATTTAAGCCTGAATGCTACTCAGAGCAGTTACTCGGATAACTGGACCGGCGGCGAAGCAGGCAATCTTAGTTGGACAGCCAACGCCAATGGGATTTTCACCAAGCAAATGACATCAGTGCTTAACCTCAAAAATACCGTAAAATTGGCCTTCGGTCAAACTCATAGTCAAGATAAGGATACTAAAAATTGGTCTAAACCAACCAAATCGACCGATAAGATCGACTTGGAATCAGTCGGCCTATTCAAACTGCAAAGCTTCATAGATCCTTACGCCGCGCTTAGATTGGAAAGTCAATTTCTTGACGCCTCGGTAACCGCCCATAAAAGATATTTTAATCCGATATTATTAACGCAATCGGCCGGTATTGCGAAGGAATTCAAGAAAAATGAGAAGAATAATGTTCTCCTGCGTCTTGGTTTTGCAGTCAAAGAAAATATCAACCGTGTACTTCAACCGCCCGATTCAACCACAGCTAAATCGGAGACTGCCACCGATGGCGGCATAGAATATGTGGCTGATGCCAAATTCGTCCTAAGCGATAAGCTGGGTTATCTCGGCAAGCTGACCGTATATAAGGCCTTATTCTATTCCAAAAAAGATGATTTCATGGGAAAGCCGGAACAGGATTATTGGAAAGAAGTTGATATTAATTGGGAAAATGGTCTGACTGCATCAATATCAAAATATGTGCAGGTTGTGTTTTATGCCCAATTACTATACGATAAGCAAATAAGCCTGAAAGGACGATTGAAACAGACATTATCGCTGGGATTGACTTATAAGCTTTTGTAGGTAGAGATTTTTATTGATTCTCATAAATGTCTTCCGATATGAATGGTCTTACGCTTAAGCCATTTATATGGAAAATGCTTATGTAAACCGGCATAGTTCCTTCGTTTTCTTCTTTGAAATTTCAAGGCATCAACAATAAGATATAAAAAAACCCTCGGCAAAAGCCGAGGGTTTCCCAAATCTTTTGCGGAAGGGGGGATTTGAACCCCCAAGCCTTACGGCGCCACCCCCTCAAGATGGTGTGTCTGCCAATTTCACCACTTCCGCATTCATAAGGGCTTGATAAATCAAGCCCCTACAAATTCTACTTGCCACCTTCTGGGGTAGTTGGAGGAATCTGTTCACTACCGGCAGGTGTTGTTTGTCCCCCCGATTGATCTGGGGATACGGGTGCCTGCTGTTGCTGTTGTTGAGCTTGACGCTCTAACTCTTTGGCCGCTTCTCTGGTTACCGCTGACTCACCCGAAGTCTCAGCCGTTCTCCCGGCACGATGGCTCGACATATAGGCCAAAACTCCGCAATTCATCATAAAAACAATGGCCAATACGGTCGTAGCTTTGGATAAAAATGACGCCGCACCGCGACCACCAAACACAGCTCCGGCCAAACCGCCGCCGCCTCCAAAAGCTCCTGCTAATCCTTCACCTTTGGATGATTGCATCAAAACTGAAATAACCAGAAGAATACAAACCAGGGTATGAAAAATAACCATTACGGTAAACAAAGCAACTTCCTCCGTTTCTATTCAAATTAAACTTTTATCACGCTGACTTTACTATTTTTGTAAACTGATCTACCTTCAAGCTGGCCCCGCCAACAAGGGCGCCATCAATATCAGCCTGCTTAAGAAGGGATGAGGCATTTTCATCATTGACTGACCCGCCATATAAAATCGAAATTGTATCGGCAACAGCGCCATGCGCTTCCTTTAATCGATTCCGAATAAAAACATGAACTTCCTGTGCCTGCTCCGGAGTAGCGGTTTTTCCCGTGCCTATTGCCCAAACCGGTTCGTAAGCTATGACTGTCTTTTTCATCTCTTCGCTATTTAGGTCCTGCAGGGAGCCATCAAGCTGATTGCCTACAACCTCCTCGGTTTTGCCCTTTTCCCTATCGCCAAGCTTCTCGCCGACACAAACTATCGGAATTAGGCCGGTTTTTAATGCCAATTTAACCTTGGCATTTACTATATCATCACTCTCGAAAAAATATTCTCTTCTTTCCGAGTGTCCCAAAATAACATAAGAAACCCCGATTGTCAAGAGCATCGATGGCGCAATTTCACCGGTATATGCCCCGGATTCTTTAAAATACATATTCTGGGCGCCAAGAAAAAATGGGCCGCCCTTTATCATCTTGGCGACTTCACTCAAGGCCGTAAAAGGCGGGCATAACACAACTCTTGGGTGATCGACATCCCCAAGGCTGGAGACCAAGCCTCGTACTAGCTCATTGGCTTCGAGGTTGGTTTTGTTCATTTTCCAATTGCCGGCAATTATTTTTAATCGCATAAATTAAACCTATTTTAAGTCGGTTAATGCGGCCACACCGGGAAGTACTTTGCCTTCAAGAAATTCAAGTGAGGCGCCTCCGCCGGTTGAGATATGAGTTAATTTGTCATCGAGACCGCGGGCGCTCACTGCCGCCGCGGAGTCTCCCCCGCCGACTATTGTGACTGCGCCTTTTGATGTAATATTGGCCAAAATGTCCGCTATTTCGTAGGTTCCTTTGGCAAATTGCTGGGTTTCAAAAACGCCCATTGGTCCATTCCAGATTACTGTTTTCGCATTTTGAAGTTCAGCTTTGAATAGCTTGAGAGTCTCAGGGCCAATATCAAGACCCTTCATATTTGATGGTATCTTGTCAATCGATACAACACTGCTCTTGGCCTCATCTGATATCTCCTCGGCAATAATACAATCAATCGGCAACATCAATTTTACATTTTTGCTCTTTGCCTTGGTCAATATTTCTTTCGCTAAATCGATTTTGTCTTCTTCCAATAGTGATGTCCCAATATTTTTCCCCATTGCCTTGAAGAAAGTAAATGTCATGCCGCCACCGATAAGTATGGCGTCAACTTTATCCATCAAACTCTGGATGACATCAATCTTTCCGGAAATTTTGGCTCCGCCAAGAATGGCCATGAACGGTCTTTTGGGATTATCCAGTGCACCACCCAAATATTTCAGCTCTTTCTCCATTAGAAAACCCGCGGCGCTGGCGGCAATGTATTTCGTTACGCCTTCTGTTGACGCATGCGCCCGATGGGCTGAGCCGAAGGCATCATTGACATATATATCAGCCAATACAGCCAGCTTTTTGGCAAATTCGGGATCATTCTTTTCCTCTTCATTATGATAACGAAGATTCTCCATCAGCAATACTTCACCATCCTCTAGGGCGTCGGCCATTTTTTTGACTTCATCGCCGATACAATCCGGTGCAAACTTAACCTCTCTGCCGATTAGCTCCGATAACTTTTGTGCCACCGGCTTGAGCGACATCTCAGGAACCGGTTTTCCTTTGGGGCGTCCCAGATGACTGCAAAGAATAACACGTCCTCCATCTCCCATGATTTTCTTTATGGTCGGGAGCGACTCCACTATACGGCGATCGTCAGTGATTTGTAACTGCTTATTGAGAGGAACATTAAAATCGACCCTGACAAGCGTCCTCTTTCCTTTGAAATTTATTCCAGCTATGGTCAATTTATTCATACTCTTTCCCGTTTATGAAAAGTAGGGGCGACCTTAACGATCGCCCTAATTTATGATGAGGATGCTTTATCCTCTGTTATATTATAATCTATTTTCAAATAACAGGCGTTACATCATCTTTTGCAACATATCTACCATGCGGCAAGAGAAACCCCATTCGTTATCATACCACGAGAACACTTTCGCCATATTCCCCTTTACCAATGTAAGTTCGGCATCAAAGATGGAGCTATGTGAATTGCCGATTATATCAGTCGAAACAATCGGATCGGTGCAATATTCGAGAATGCCCTTTAATGGACCTTCCGCCGCCTTTTTCATGGCATTATTGATTTCATCCTTGGTTGTTTCTTTTCCAAGAAGAACCGCCAAATCAACCAATGAAGCGTCCGGTGTTGGAACACGAATGGCGATGCCGTCCATTTTTCCCTTAAGTTCAGGAATGACTTCCGCAATCGCTTTGGCGGCGCCGGTTGATGTTGGAATCATGGAAAGCGCGGCGGCGCGGGCGCGACGAAGATCATTATGCGGTAGGTCAAGGATTCTCTGGTCATTGGTATAGGAATGGATAGTAGTCATGAACGCCTTTTCGATCCCAAAATTATCCAACAATACTTTTGCAACCGGAGCCAATCCGTTGGTGGTGCAACTCCCGATGGAGATTACATCATGCTTGCTTTTATCATAGTTTTTGTCATTGACACCAATAACGAATGTTCCGTCATGCTCTTTGGCCGGCGCAGAAATAAGGACCTTCTTGGCGCCGGCAGTCATATGTTTACTTGCGTCGGCTTTGCCTTTCATAATGCCGGTCGATTCGACCACAACCTGAACTCCCAGCTCTCCCCATGGCAATTTGGTGGGATCTTTTTCGGCGGTCACTTTTATTTTCTTGCCATCAACAATTAAAAATCCTCCATCGTAGCTTACTTCCCCCTGATACTTTCCGTGAATGGAATCATATTTGAGGAGATGCGCCAGGGTGGGAGCGTCGGTGATATCATTAATACCGACAATCTCAAGATTGGATTTCCGGGCGGCTCTCAAGACGAGACGGCCGATTCGGCCGAATCCGTTAATGCCGATTTTTATGGACATAATTACTCCTCCTTAAGTTTCAAATTACTTCCGTTTTGATCCAAATAGATAACCCGCTCCAAAGGATATTTGCCATCCGGAATAATCCCTAATTCCGGCCATTTCATTTTTGAATTTCGCAGGAATATATTTATAATTTAAACAAAGGGCTATTTGATCAAATAAAGGCCAATCAACTCCGGCGCCAAATATGTAGGTGAATTTTGTCTCCGAATCGTTGGTCAAAACAACATCATAGAGATAGCTAATAGCATCCTGCTTGGCATAGATAAGCCCGCCTCCAGCTTGTAAATATGGATGTAAAGGAAAACTATTAACAATGTACAATGGATAGATTTTGGCCGAAATCATTATTGGATAAATATTGACTCCCCCGACCAACATATCCCGCTTGGCATAGTACTTGAAGTCACCTCGATTGAATATTCCAAGGGAAATCTCTACTGACAAAGGCGCAGATACTCGATGCGCATAGAAAAATTCGGCATATACGCCACTTCCGGATATTTCCATGGAATCACCATAAATGTCATAGGCAATTTCA
>JAGVEJ010000177.1 GCA_020058225.1 Candidatus Zixiibacteriota bacterium
ATAGATCCCAATGCTTCCCTTAACCATACCCAATAAACTCCCCCTTTATCAAAAATCAGCCCCAAAATCATAACAAAATTAGGCCTTTTTCACACCCATATTCAACCCCTAATATCATCCCAATACACCCCCTCAATCTGCCCTATAATAGAAATAACCGTCCACAATAAGCCCCCCCCAAATACCTCACAAAACTCCCCACCCTATCACCAAACTTGTGAATCTTATCACAATTTCAACCTCCCGCAACCACCCCACAAAAACCACCAAAATTACCAACTTTGTGAAAAATGGCGCAAAGGTAGCGAAGAGTTTCATTTACATTGTTGCGAAAACATAAAAAGGCCGGGCCTTCATCTCCCCCAATTTTATTGGGGAAGATGAAGGCTCCAGCCATATAAATCTCGATAAAAATTATATTTATTTAATTGGAAGCGGGATTTTTTCCATAAATTGTGTTGATGGAATTTGTAAATAAATTGTAACATTATTGATTGTTTGGCCTGGTTGAATTGTCAGCATATCGCTTGAATTAATATAGCCGTCACTATTTACATCCCACCAACCTATTGGCTCGTTGGAGTCAATGTATTGATCATTATTCAAGTTATCAATTGCGGCAATATATGCCTCGAGATTTGAGGATAAATCAAATTGAATCGTAAAAGCTCCCGTGGAAGTATTTGCGGCAGTAACATGTATGCCGTAAGCAGCGCTTGTGTGAGAAGTATCCAAAAAAGCATAGGGATAGGTCAAACTATGACCAGACCACGAAATTGTTCCGGTGATGGTTACGGTTTGCCCACTACTTTGAGTGACAAAATTAGCTGTTACGCTTTTATCATCATCCATCGTGATCTGCACAGGATTAGTGCTCCCGCTGGCTGAGCCGGACCAGTGGTCAAAAGCGTATCCAGAGGCCGCCACTGCAGTCAAGGTCACTGTTTCGCCATAATCGTATTCCGTTTTATTGGGATATTTGGTTACGGAACCGCAACCTGAGGGGCTAACTGTTACGGTTAATTCATGATATAAATATGGTTCAAGCCCATGAATATAATAGGATAAAAAACTGGTCCATGGCACCGCTTGGAAATCCAATTTGGCATAATTGGTGGAATCATACATTTCCATTAAATATGGCATATGTATAGTTAAGCCACCCCTTGTAACGTCCGAAACATTTGTTTTTGTAATAATCACTGCTTCATTTATGGCGCTGATCACAGAATCAGCGGCGTTTTTGACCAAATTTATGTTTTGTAAGTTTGTCTGTTGTTTCAAATTATTGGCAAAATCTCTCAAATCAATATAGGCCTGATGATCGAGTTGCGTGTTCCAACAATTGCCCCAAGCATTATAGACTTCCCACCAATATTCCGTGGCTGTGGTCCTGAGCTGTGTCCCCAAATTATCGACTTTGGCAACCAATCTATCCATTTTGGAGAGATCGGTTGCGGCCATATGCGTGTCTTTCTGTTTGGATTGGCCTGCATTATAGACAGCGGTCACAATTTTCTTTGCCATTTCTTCTCCGCCAGTCGTGGGATTTGTAGTCAAATAACCCAACCATTCGTAACTTCCAAAAACACTTTCCATCGGTAGGACAAATTCTGATGCCACCATATAATTGGCACAACTCTTAAGCTGATAGGCAACTTCGACCATAGACATTAAGCAACAATGAAAAGCGACAATTTCAAATTTGCTTATTTTAGTTTGAGTAATGACATTTTTTAGCGCTCCGGCCATGTCAACCATGGATAGCATGTTTCCGGAGCCATGTTGCTCATCAACACATGAACCGGGCCAGCCAGCGCCATGGTCATCTATTATCACCATATATTTTTTTGCAGGATATTTATTCATCCCATATACCAAAAAATCTTTTAGCGTCTGAGGATCCGACATATCCTTGCCGCCTATGTCCTCAAGAACTTCCGAACTAATATTATCGCCGATATCATCAGGATATTTTTGAATGTGATAATATTTGGCATTTCCCCCTGTTTTTAGCGATGCCACCATTGCCACCACATGCACTTTGTCGGTTGAGCCTATCTTTTGATATTCCTGAACATCCTCAACACAATAGGAATATCCCCCTTCAGCATTATCCAAATTGTTATTTCCAGCGCCATAGCTTAGAATAGTCCATTCCGCACGAGTATCGGGCGTCGGGCTAGTGCCATCATCCCCACCACATCCAATCAGCAGGGAAAGCATGCTCAACAAAAAGATAGGTAAAAAACTTTTTAATAATTTACACATCAGCTCCTCCTATTATGCTAATTAAGGCTATTACATTTCTATTTTGTGATTCCAGATTAACTGGAAAATTAATTTAGGCTTAAAAAATCCTTCGCCCAATTTTTAATAAATATAAATATTTGAATTTAAGGCGTCAAGAAGATAACTATAAAAATATTGCAGGCTTGTTTATGCCGTTTGTTTATGAGATTTTTGGATTACTTTGGGATTACCTGTGTGTGTAATGACTTCGGGAGTGATTATGATTTCTTCAATATTCCCTTTTGATGGAATTTCAAACATCAAATCCAGCATTGCCTTTTCAAAAATGGCCCGTAAGGCGCGGGCGCCGGTCTTTTTCTTTACGGCCGCCTCAACCGCCTTCCAAAGAGCCTCAGACTCAAACGAGAGCTTGATACCTTCCATTTCAAACAGGCGCATATATTGCTTGGTCAGGGCATTCCTCGGCTCTGTCAAAATGGAGTATAATGCATTTTTATCAAGAGGTTTTAGAGCAGACACTACCGGAAGTCGTCCTATCAACTCAGGGATCAAGCCGAATTCCAGCAAATCTGATGGTTCGGTGTAGTCAAGTATATCGGCAGTATTTTCGTTTATATTCAAATTTTCAGCATCGAATCCGACCTGTTTTTTGCCTACGCGGCGGGCGACAATTTTTTCCAAACCTTCAAAAGCTCCACCGCAAATAAATAAAATATTAGAAGTATCAATCGGCACAAACGATTGTTCGGGATGTTTCCTCCCTCCTTTAGGAGGAATGTTGGAAATGGTTCCCTCCAATATCTTAAGCAATCCCTGCTGAACCCCTTCGCCGGAGACATCGCGAGTTATAGATGGATTTCCTGAGGTGCGGGCAATTTTATCCAGCTCGTCAATGTAAATAATTCCGCGTTCCGTTCGTGCCTGATTAAAATTGGCGGACTGATATAACCGCACCAAAATATTTTCGACATCCTCTCCAACATACCCTGCTTCCGTGAGAACAGTGGCATCGGCAATACAAAAAGGAACTTTCAAAAATTTGGCCAGAGTTCGCGCAATAAGCGTTTTTCCGGTACCGGTAGGGCCGACAAGAAGAATATTTGATTTTTCGAGCTCGATATCATCATCGCCGCCGCGTCGCCCTTTGCGCAGGTCCGCATGAACATTGATTCTCTTATAATGATTATAAACGGCAACTGCCACATTTTTTTTTGTTTCTTCTTGGCCGATGACATATTTATCAAGAAAGGCCTTAATTTCCAATGGCTTGGGAGGGGTAAATGATTCTCCATCATCTCCCTCAACCGGCGAAGAAATCAAAATATCATGGCATAGATTGACGCAATCATTACAGATAAAAGCTTCATAACCGGCAAAAAGGCGTTTGACCTTTGATGCCGATTTCCCGCAGAAATTACATCGATGCTGTATTCCAACCGGCGGCTCATCACCGAAACCATTATTATTCTTATCTTTTCTGGCCAACTTCTAATTCCTATTATTTTTTCTCTTTACGTTTGAACTCATATATTTTGTCTATGATGCCATAGTCAGCCGCTTCCTGCGGCGACATGAAGAAGTTTCGATCGGTGTCTTTTTCTACCTTTTCAAGCGGTTGACCGGTATGAAATACGAGCAATTCATTAAGACGAATTTTAGTTTTGGAAAATTCCCTGGTCATAATTTCAATATCCGAAATCTGCCCTTGCGCTCCGGCGATTGGCTGATGAATCATAATTCTGGAATTAGGCAGAGCCGCTCTTTTTCCCTTTGAGCCTGCGGCCAATAAAAATGACCCCATCGACGCGGCCAATCCCATGCAGGTGGTGGCAATATTCGGCTTGATGAACTGCATAGTATCGTAAATGGCGAGACCGGCCGTAACCGACCCACCGGGCGAATTGATATAGATAAATATATCCTTTTCAGGGTCTTCGGCCTCAAGAAACAGCAATTGCGCAATAACGAGATTCGCAAGATGGTCATCAATTGGGGCGCCGATGAAAATTATTCTATCCTTCAATAAACGGGAATATATATCATAGGCCCGTTCGCCCCGTCCGGTTTGCTCAACCACCATCGGTATTAACATCTATTATTCCTCCGTGACTCTAAAGTTCCTTGTTTTCTTCATTTGGCCCCTTAGCTTGAACAGTCTCCTCTGTTTTATCAAACGGAATATAAGCTACCTTGGAAAGTAAAAAGTCAAAAATCTTATCTTCCGAAATGGTATCTCTAATTTCTTGAATTCTACCGGATTTCGACAATATCTCTTTCGCCTTGTCGATTTCCATCCGATACCTTTCCGCAAACCCATTTATCCAATTTTCGGTATCGGTCGGCAAAACTTCAATCTTTTCCTGCTCAGCCAAACGATTCGAAAGCAGATGCCATTTAATAGCCTCAATGGCCACTGGGCGATAATGCTCCCTTACCACACTTTCATCCGATAATTTATAATTTTTCTTATAATCCTCCACCATGGAATCCAAATAGTTCTGGATCATCCCCTCCGGAACCAAAATCTGGTTTTTTTCGACTATCTGCCTTGAAATTTGATTCCGCTCCCATTTATTATGCTCAATTTCTTTCTGCTTTTTAATAT
Organism: Candidatus Zixiibacteriota bacterium; assembly: GCA_020058225.1. Lineage (GTDB taxonomy): Bacteria > Zixibacteria > MSB-5A5 > GN15 > PGXB01 > JAGVEJ01. Next base: position 4,859 of record JAGVEJ010000177.1, read on the forward strand.
CTTCTCTGATTTTCAGCTTAAGCTCCAGCATCGTCTCAATACTTGTCACCATTTTGGCAAAAGAATCAGATATTTCGGGTAGTATTTTTTCGCTTACAGATACAACTTTGCAGAGATATTTAAGGCTCTTGCCTGCAAAACGGTCATCCGAATAATCTGCCGGGTAATTAACGGCGATTTCCTTCTCGTCTCCAGCTTTTAATCCAATAAGACCTTCACGAAATTCCTTGACCGTAAGAGAGCTGGCAAGGTCAACCTCATTGTCATGAAATTCCTCGCCCTTTAGTATATTTGACGGATCCTCCAGTTTTTTAAGGTCCAATTTCAATATATCTTTTTCTCCTGCCGGACGATCAACAATTTTGATCTCTGCATTTTGATTCCTAAAATGCTCAATAACAGCATCAACCTCGGGATCAAGTACTTTAATTTCATCAATCGGAAGTTCCAATCCCTCATAATTGACCTTTTCGACAACCGGCATAACCTCAATGAGCGCAGTATATTTTAAGGGACTTCTCTCATTGAGTTCATGACTTGGGAAAGTGGGTCGGGATGCAACATCAAGATTCAGTTCTTTTATTACCTTGGGAAAAGATGACCGAATTAGTTCATCGAGGACATCCTCATTTATAGCTTCACTAAATTTCGATTTTATAACCGAGAGAGGGGCTTTGCCCGGACGAAAACCGGGAATCTTTAATTCTTTGCGATATTTTTGATAAAATTCAGCGAAAGTCGCTTCAACTGTTTCCACCGGTATCTCAACTTCAATTTCGCGAATCAGGCCTTCTGAATGTTTAATAGCGGATTTCAAATGCTAACTCCTCCAAAAAATTTTCTGCGAAAGGGGGGATTTGAACCCCCACCCGGCGAAGGACTGGATCCTAAGTCCAGCGCGTCTACCAAATTCCGCCACTTTCGCATCATTTAACTTGTTGTGTCACAATATAATAGCTTTTTCGGCTTCTCCACTAAAAATCATGGGTGTCCAAAAAAACCCACAATATCACAACAAATAATAATAGCGGCCGTCCTCAATGTCAAGTCCAACGACAGAAAATCGATTTGTATGCAGACGGAAAACATGGGAATAACTTCTCAGTCTGTTCCCCAGAGTGATGGTCTCCTGATGTATTTATTGGAAATTTCATTTTGTTCTCCGTCAAAGGAGGGGATTTTGAATCCGGCGCCGCAACAAATCATAATCGTGAGTTCGTGCTTTTATAGCTCAGATAACGACAGAGAGTGGCGATAGACTTTTCTTAGGAAATCTTTTAACCGAGTCAATTTGAACAATTCGGCGTTGGACCATGCTTATAGAGATAATTTATCAAGTAGGTTACATCCAGCGCATTTATCATACCTGAACTATTAACATCAGCTATTTGAATCGGATTCGGTGAAGCCCCGTGCTTGTAAAGATAATTTATTATGAAAGTAATATCGAGAACATTAACAAGGCCATTGCTATTGGCATCACCGCAAGTACAGCCAACGGGGAAAGCTCCGATTTGAACTCCGCAACTATTATTTTCTGGGGCGCATGGCGAATCGTCGTAAAGATATTGGTTATCAGGGCAAAAATGAGGATCTTCCGAAATAATGCCGCCGGGACCCAGTTGGTATGGAATTGCACCAAAATCCGGATTATTGCTATAGATATCGCAGCAGTTTAGCAGTATATTACCAAAGATATGGTCTCCATTTATGCCATAACCATTATTGCCAGCGATAATTGTATTCTCTATTTGCACATTGCCCTCTATATAGAATAAGCGAATAGCATCAGATTTATTATCAAGTACTGTGCTATTACTGATAATGAGAGAAGCATCTACGCCAAGCATATCCGACATGATTGCTACGGAGTCGCTGTTGATGAAGGTGCAATTTGCAATTTTCAAATCATCACTATAGGGGGAATTCGCATACAGGCCCAAATATAGGGCACCATTTATATTATTTTCAAATGTGCAATTAACGATACTCGCCCCGCCGCAATTTCCCTTACTACAGCCATATTGTATTGGGCCGCCGTTATTGTAATATCTACAATTATTCATATTAAGAGTGACGCTGGCGCAACACAACTCCATTCCTCCAGAGTTTGAAAATATCTCGCAATTGGCGAAATTATAATATAAATATTCTTCTTCATTAGTGTAACCGCTGATAATCATGCCGTAATTATATCTTATAATACAGTCGTTAATATAAACCGGCTCTCCGTATTGAAATACCGCGCCGGATAAACACTCGAAAATGCAATTTGTGGCGCTGAAGAATTGTTGTTCAAACCAATCGTTACCGCTAACAATCCCATTTGTCCCGCCGCTTATAAGGCAGTGAGTCATGGTACCCGCTCCAGTTACAGCCAGCTCGTTATCGAGAAAATTACAGCTATCAATAATAATCCCAGGAGCTGTCAGCAGGTAATATGCAGAAATACACGTATCGTTATTTTCAAAGTTGCAATTGTGAATAGTAGTGAGATCATAGTTTCCAAAATTCTCTATTAATGTTCCAGTGTTATTATAAAAAGTGCAATTTTCAAATGTAAATGGAGCCGCATTCGCAAAAGGCTCTTGCGAATTAGAATATCCGATTTTTGCCGAATCTCTGATTGGCGCTCCGCCGCTTATGGTAATTGTGCCCTTATCGAATGTGGGTATGATTGAATCATTATCCGAGCGTACAAAAAGAAGTTCATAGGTGGTCGCGCCGATAACCAAAGAACTGGTATCAATATTGTAAACCGTGTCCGGCGTCGATGGATCTGCGCTGAAATATATATTCCCAGCAAAGACAATAGAGCTTTCTGGCAAGGGAGGTTCTTGAACAACTCTGCGAAGAATAAAACTTGTATCGTCGACTATTATCATAGAGTCGATAATTTGATCCTCAAAGATGACAGAATCCATAGTGATGGAATTCGGCATTCCTCTAATCTGAAGAGGAATCGTCAGCCCCATGATGGCATCAATCAGACGTAGATTTATAGGCACATGGAAATTCGTTCCCGGATTAGCCACAGTATCTCCCACTCCGACTTCGGGCAAGACATATCCCGGCAAAAACCGTATCCCTTGGTCATTAACTGAAAAAGAGCAGGCATAAAATTTTGGTTCAGAACCAAAGGGTGGTTCAGGCGTATCCAAAATCCGCCTGTTGCCAATTATGGAAAGATTCCTCAGTGTCGGCGATGAGTTGCGAAGAACAAATGCGCGCTTGAAATCCATTATAGTGAAGCCCTCGATAATTGTGCTGTCAGTCTCGCTATTTACCAGAAGAAAACAATCGTGAGTCGGGTTGCCGCCTCCGTCAATCACCGCCTGGCCCTCACCTTTTATGAATATTTTCTTTCCTTTGCAAGAAATATCCATATTTCCTTCTCCCACATAAACGCCTTCAGCGACAAGTACCGTATCGCCGACTCTGGCCGAATCAATGCCGGCCTGTATCGTAGGTCTATCGGCAGGAACTTGAATAATGGTTGCAAGGGCCGCGCCTGAGAATATTCCCATAATAGGGAATATGAGCAGTAATGGAATTGAACGCTTCAACACAGACCCTTTGCTGGACGATGCATGGTTTTGACTAACATGGAAATAATATACTACAATACCTTCCGGGAGCAAGGGGAAAATTAAATTCACCTCGGCAATTCGGATTTTCCTCCAAGCGTCCAATTGCCCTGAGAAGTATTCAATCAGTCTGCCTACAAAACCTAATATCAGCCATGAGTTAATCAGGCATAGAAACCGCAATTTTCTACGATTTTCAGCAAACCTTTTCCGCTCTCGGTCGCCTACTTTAATGAGAGAAAGACGAGAAGATCAGCTCAAAACAAAACGTTGGATGAATTATTGGAAAGTGAGGAACCTATGAAGACACAAAAGTCAATTATTGCAGGGTTTGCCATGCTCATCTTATTTGGCTTACCGGTGATCGCCATATCCCAGCAATCGGCGCCGGAAAAATGGAATCTGGGCGATACCCGTCAGTCGACAAAGGCAACGACGACATTAGGATTAAAAGCGGGACTTAGAGTCTCCAATTTTTCCGGCTCAGACGCCGAAGGGCTAGATCCCAGGCTTACCTTCGCTCTCGGTGGCTTTCTTAAGTATGGCACAAGACTGATAGCCTTTCAACCCGAAATCTGGTATGCTCAAAATGGCGCCAGTATGGATATGGGTGGCTATACTGCCATTATAAAATTCAGCTATCTTAATATTCCCCTTTTATTCAAATTTCGCAACCCGCTGGCCGATATGATGGGAAACACCGACAAAGGGGAAAGAATGCTTTATTTGGGACCCGTCATTGGTTTGAAGCTATCGTCCGCGCTTGTTGCTGAGTCAGGAGGTTCGGCTGTAAGTGTTAATCTTCGGAATGCCAAGTCCTCATCCTTGGGATTGGCTGTTGGCGGTGATGCAAATTGGCCGATTGGAAAAACGAACAGATTTTATATTGATGCGCGTTTTAACATTGGCTTAAGTAATCCTTTTAATAATGCCAAACCTGGCGGTGGCGTCTTGGTGAATCCATATACTGGAGAAGCATTGAATCTCAAACATTCAGCATTGGACCTTATGGTCGGTCTTTCATTTTGATAAAACAGCCAGAACAATTCAGGAATCTATGGGAAGATTTGACTCTTCCCATTTCCATTTACTCTTTTATCAAATATCTGCGTATTTTATGGAATAATAAAACCTTTCTGGGGAAGCAAGCGATGAATTTTCCTGCCAGATTCCAATATAATAACGGTCAACCACCCTTATGGAGAGCCCAAGTGTCGAAACCGCAAGGGTTTGAGGTTTCCCCGAAATAGTGGACACTATTATTAGGTTATATCTTTCTTTCTTCAAAGTCAATAGGACTTAGGTATTCCAGGGTTGAATGTCTCCGAATACGGTTATAAAATATTTCAATCCAGGCAAAGATTTTAAGTTGCGCTTCCTCACGACTGCGGAACTTTTCGAACGAGACGTATTCATTTTTCAGACTCCCAAAGAACGATTCCACACAAGCATTGTCCCAGCAATTACCCTTCCGGCTCATACTGCATTCCATGCCATTTTCTGACAATAACCAC
>JAGVEJ010000048.1 GCA_020058225.1 Candidatus Zixiibacteriota bacterium
GGCGGTGGAATCATTCCCTGCGGCGGCAATGATTTTGACATCATAATTTCTAGCGATTTTCAAGGCATCATCAAGGGCGTCATGCACCCCGATCATCCCCAGACTCAAATTTATAATTTTACAGCTATCGGCCACAGCCTGCAAAACTGCGGAGGCAATATTATAGCCATCCCCATTACCGGCCGTATCTAAAACTCGATACACATTTAATTGAGAAGCCGGAGCCACCAATTTGATTACGCCGGCCACAAATGTGCCGTGTCCGGAGCCGCTTCCGCCGGGTTCATCATTGGCAATAGAATCATTATCGATATAATCAAACCGCGAAACCAGATTCCCCTGCATATCGGAAAATTCGGGATGTGTAAGATTTACGCCGCCATCAATGACAGCAATTATTACCTCACTGCCGGTCGATATGGAATGAGCCATTGCAAGATCTAATGTTACGGCCGCTGACTGAAGGTCGAAATCGCCGATACATTCAACATCAAGAAAAGGCTGACTCCTTTGAAATGGTTCCGGCGCCGTGAGAATATAATTGGCCCGGCAATATTGCACATCGGGTCGATTATCGATAACGTCGGCAAGCGAATCGGCATTATGGCCGGGGGGAGTGGCGAGCAGGTAGCAATCCAGTTGCGCCTGATATTTTTTTATGATTGTGCCATAAGTCTGATTGATAATATCAATATTGTAACCGGGCTCCATTTTGCAGACAACTTCCTCCGGCTTATAGCCGCCCGGCGGTTTCTGGGCATAAGCTTGGGCAAAAATAAATAATGCCGAAATTATCATTAAAATTAGTAATTGCATTTTTTTCATACCAACCTCCTAAATGCCGGCGCCCGAAATGGAGAAAGCGGCCCAATGGTAAGCCGATGGATATCTTTCCCGCACCATAAGCGAGGCCTGGCGGGTCGCCTTAAATATATTATCGCCATTTAAGTACATATCATAAAATGATTTCATCCAAAAAGCGGTTGATTTATCAGAAACCGGCCAATGACTCGCTATTATATTTTTGGCTCCCATTTCGAGCAATGAGCGGACAAGCCCGGTTGATTCCTCTCCCGGCATCGCCACCTGTTCTCCCGAACGGCATGCCGCCAAAGTCACCAGCTCCACCAGGCATCGCTTGAGCCGAAAGTCAACCGCAAACAATGGTCCATCTTCAAGTGATAAATATGAATAGAAAGGATTATCCGCTTTCAGCATAGCATGTCCCGAATAATGCCAAAGCTTATATTCTCCTTGAGATGGCCAATTTTGACGCCGGCTTCGGTCAAAAACTCTTATATTTTCCCGCGCACCATCAACAATACCCTGCATCTCATTATATACATCGGGAATATCATCCGCCTTGCCGCCAAATATCAACATATCATTCGATATCACTCTTATCCTGCTTGCCGAAATATAATGACGGAAACTTGGCGAATATATGAAGCTATATTTTTCAACCAATGGAAATTCATCGATTATAAGGGCTTGAAACGGTAAATTGGCCAATTCTCCTTCAGGAATAATTAATATATTTTCTTTGATGCCGTCAACCTCCAGCGGTTTCCATAACCATTCCCCTAATTCCTTCCAAATCTCAATTTCGGCATCATGCTGTGGCATGCCGGTCAAATATCCGGATAAAATTTCGCTTTCTAAAACGAAATGCCACTTCTGAAGAAGATATGATAGCCGCTGTCGCCCGTCTGGAAATCGCTTAACATTGGTTCTTCCGTTTGAATGAACAAAGGCAATGATTTCATCTCCATGCAGATGAAACTGAATTATCGTGATTTCCCGAGACTTGGCGGTTATTTCCTGGGCCAGCTCCAATTCATTATCAAAACCCGACGATATATTCTTCTCAAGAGTGAATAATTTTTCCCTTAATTCCTTTTGCAATTTGCTCAAAGCACAACTTCTGGCGGCAGTTGGAATTCCGCGTTCGCCGTTTCCGCCGGCCAGTTGGCGGGAGAGATGCGCCACCTGATGAGCCAAACCGGCCAAGGCATTTTCAATTTCTTGTCGAGCCGGGTTGTTAAATTTTCCCGGAGATATTGGAGCCCAGATACCGGCGGTTTTATATCTTTCCGACCAGACTGCCGCCATTATCGGATTATTATCTATTTCAGCGGCGATTAGTCGTCGATGAGGTGAAGATGGTTTTAGGGCATAAGCAGAACGCAACTCCACGGGAGGCAATTGAGAGCGTACCAGGTCAAGTCGATTGGCGGCCGATTTCCAATATTTTATGGCCGATGAGCGCTGACCGCACTTATATTTGTAATCTCCGAGCGTTGTCTGCCAAGCGGTATAAATAAATGGTACATGCTGTACTGCCGCATTTACTGATAATCTTTTCAAAGAAGCAATAGGATTTTTTGTCTCGGCGGCAAGCCTTAAATCACAGATGGCTTCCCATAGAGGAAGCTGAGAGCGAGAAAAGAGGCCTCGCGCTGATTTGATTGAATATTCTCTGGTTTTTTTTTCTGACGATAAATCGGCCGCCAAAAGATGAACCGCTCCAAGAAATCCGAGGTTATTCTCATTCTTAAATGCAGATTCTGCCTTCATTTTGGCCTTTGTGGCAATATCATTATTTCCAAGCGCCAGAGCGGCCTGTCCTTTAAATAGAAAAGCCTTTGCCAATTCATATTGAAGTTTTAATTTAATGAATAACTTTTCCGACTTACAGGCCATCTGATAGGCATCATCATACAACCCCAAGGCTAAATATATTTCCGCTCGATCCAGAACACAGAGCGCTTCACCGCGAGGATCGCCGCCAGTATTATATGCCTTTTCGCATGCCGATAATTCAAGCAAAGCATGATGAAATTTGCCGGTTAACATCCACAGCCACGCCAAACCGTAGCGAGTATCGGTTGCTTCGAGCATAAAGCCAGCTTCATCATAGATTACTTTTGCCCGATTATATAAAGAGTCGGCTTCATTTATTTCAAAAAGTTGCACCAAGGTATTAGCGCGGTTATAATAACAACGGGCCATGGCGAGTTTGTTATCAACTTTTTCAAAAAGCTCACCCGCTTTTCGATAAAGCCTTTCAGCGTCTCTATGCCTATCCTGCCTATGAAGGAGGTTGGCAAAGTTGACTTCTGATTGTGCCAAATCTGATTCTGCCTGAAGAGATTTGAATGTTTCAATGGAAAGTTTGGCATATTTATGAGAGCTTTTGAAATCCCCCAAATACATATAGACGTCAATCAGAGCGCGATCGATTCGGGCGCGCAGAATGGGATTCCTTTGAGTCAAACGGCGCGCCTTCAGATAGGCCTTGAGAGCCTCAGAATGGTTACCGCATTGATGATTGACTCGTGCCCAAGCTCTTTGTGCTGTAAGCTCAATTTGTCCGCCGGATTTCTCAGCATGATTGATTAATTTGCATGCCAACCCAAGGGCCTTTTCGAGAGAATTGTGCGAAACCTGCTGGATTAATTTATCACAAGATAACGCCAGCTCGTTCTCATCAATTTGGCCCCTCTTGCCGTTTTTAATGAATTTCAATGCCGCTATTTCTTGCGCGGTTTTTTCCACGTCAGCTCCGGCAGTTTGATAATTTTATCGCCTACTAAAAGCATCATATTGCGGGGAGGTTTTTTTCCGACCCATTGGCATATCCCATGTTTATCCGGATTGAGTTTCAATTTTTCCGCAATGAGTATGGAATTTGAAACGGATTCTATACCGAACTGGGCAATGAAATTCCACCCGGTTTGTTTTTGTTCAGCCCGAAAATCAATAATTGTGGATTCGCTTTGAAATCTTATACGGCGATGCTCCAGGGCGCCTTCGCCTCTTACTCCAATCGGATGGGGGACAGTCCATGAGTCAAAAATTAGCTCGGCAAGGAATTCCTTAACCCTGCCAAGTTTTGGCTTCACCATCGCAATAGAAGCCGCCCTTTGAATCATCCCCTCTCCTGCATTAGGCAATGGCAGACGGCCCGCCATATCAAACATGGCCAATAAGGATACAGCCTCCCGGCACTCCTGGCACTCAGCCAGATGACCGGATATTTTTTCCCCTTTTCTTCTGGCGGCCATCAGCAATTCTTTTCTGCTCAAATGCTTTCCCGTAATGATTCTCCTTCTTCTCAATTATTACAGAGGCTCTTCATCTATTTTTCGTTCTTCAATGTATCCCATATCAATAAGGGCTCTTTTGAGCTTTTCCAAACACCGCCTTCTAATTGGCCCAAGGCTATTGGCCGGAATTCCGAAAGAGCGCGCTATATCCTCATAAGATTTTTCTTCCGTGGCAAAGAAGAAGGCATGCAATATCTTACGGCAACGTTCATCTATGGCGCCCAAGGCTAATTCAAGTTGCACTTGACATTCAATTTTCTCGAGTTCTTCATCCGGCAGAGGACCCGGAGCTTTCCATATCATCTCTTCGGTGTCCTCCGGTTCTTTATCAGCCAATTTCCTTAAACGCATTGCCTCACGCTTGGCGGTGGTGACCAACCAAGCGGAAAGTCTTGATGGATCTTTAAGGCTTTTTCGATTCTTGTAGAGCAAAACCCAAGTCTGCTGAAAACAATCAGCAACATCAGGCATGGAAAGGCCGGCCCGCATGCAAACAGCATAAACCAAAGACTGATATCGCCTTATCAATTCCTCCCAACCTTTGTTGTTACCGGCGAGAATATCCACCCATAGTTCTTGATCTGTCCTTGATGTCATTGCCAATTTAATGCCACAATCTATTTATGCAAATATACATATTATACCTAAACATATTCTAAAGCGCCAAAACGCCAAGAGAAAAATTTTCATAAAATGCCAAATTTTTTTGCCAAACCATGAACGAAAATATAATGGTTAATCTCTGTATTTCATGAGGAAGTGTTAAAAAACGCTTCAGAGTCAAGTGACTGCATAGTACTCCAACGGCAGGTCCGGTGTTTCACCGAAAGGTAAAAAACCGGGCCTGTTATTATTTTAGAAAGGAGGTGCCAGCCAAAACTATCATCCATTCTTGTTAATGAGTTCAACTCAGAATTGCTAACCATCACCCTTTTGGAGGTTGAGAATGAGAAAAGCATTATTCTTTGCCATTTTCTTATTTACGGTTTTTTCCCTTGCCCTGGCGGAGAATGAGATTTACGTGCCGTATCAGAATGTCCAAGAAGATATGATGTATGTGCCGGATCAGTTTGTTATTAAACTAAAATCTCAAGTAAACACGACGGTGCCGGTCGCGGCCAAAGGAAATATTATTACCGGTATTCGTTCACTCGATGAGATAGGAAAAAGAATTGGGGTTACATCGGTTGAGCAGGAATTCCCGGGTTCCGATAAGATCGCTGGAGCCTTTGAATTATCAAAATATCGGGTAGTAACGTTTAATGGGGCTGTTTCACTTGATCAGGCTATCAGCGCCTTTGCCGCCGATGCAAATATTGAATCGGTGGAGCCGATAGGGATTCATCCCATGTATGATGCCACGCCCAACGATTACTATTTTGCCGGTCAGGCAGACCCGTGGAATCAGTGGGGAATGTCTAATGCCGCCGACCATGACATTGATGCTCCCTGTGCCTGGGGTATAAATGCGGGTAGCGCCGGTGTAACTGTGGCCGTGCTTGATGGCGGTGTTCGCTACTACCATAAAGACCTCGGCGGCGCCAGTTGGCCCACCACATCCGGTAACATCTGGAAAAACCCCGGTGAAATTGCCGGCAATGGAATTGATGACGATGCCAACGGATTTGTGGACGACTGGATTGGCTGGGACTGGGTTACCGGAGTCAAAGGTTGCAAAAAGGGCGAAGACTGCTTAACTGTTGACAATGACCCCAAAGATTTTGGCGGTCATGGCACTCACTGCGCCGGAATTGTAGCGGCAATGACAAATAACGCCATTGGCGTCACCGGCGTCGCCGGAGGATGGGGAAATGGCGCCTCCAGTTCAGTCGGCAATGGTTCCAAGATTATGTGTTTGCGAATCGGATGGCTTTCCAGTGGCGGAATTGGCTATGTCCGTATGGACTTTGCCGCTCAGGCCTTCTACTATGCCGCCAATAAGGGAGCCAACGTTGCCAGTTGTAGCTGGGGTTCTTCTAATACCAGCGGCCTTGGTGCGGCTATTGATTATGCGGTTAGTAAAGGGGTTCTTGTCGTGCACGCGGCCGGAAACAGCAATAATACAACTCAAGATTATTTGGCTACCCGCGCTGATGTCATTGATGTTGCCGCCACCGATAAGAACGACCTAAAAGCCAGTTTCTCAAGTTATGGCACATGGGTTGATGTCTCCGCTCCGGGTTTGGATATTGTCAGCGCCTATCATAATTATTCTGACCCGACTAATGATTATTTTGCGGTCATGAGCGGAACCTCAATGGCGTGTCCCTATGTTGCCGGTTTGGCCGCTTTGGTGAAATCCCAGTATCCGACTTATGGCTGGCTGGATATTCACAATAGAATTGAAGCCACTACCGATAATATTGATGCTCTCAACCCGACTTATGCCGGACAACTCGGCACCGGAAGAATCAATGCCTGCCGCGCTATTGGTGGAACGCCGTCTCTCAAGGAGACCCATAATACAATAGCTCCGAGGGAGTTTGTTCTGTATCAGAATTATCCTAATCCCTTCAACCTCGGAACCAGCATTTCATTCTATTTGCCCGAAAAGGCTGAAGTTGACTTGTCTGTCTATAATGTCCTCGGTGAAAAGGTGAAAACGATTACCGCCGGCGCCTTCGAGGCCGGCTCCCATGCTATTAATTGGAACGGTACCAACAACGTCGGATTGGTTGTTGCCAGCGGCGTCTATTTCTATAAATTGACTGCAGGCGATAATAGCATAACAAAGAAAATGACCCTTTTGAAATAAAGGACAGTCTCCTTTTTGTTTGTTGGGGCGACTTGCGGTCGCCCCCAATTTTTATTGATTATTTTGGATAAGATAGTTTATTATGAAATATCATCTTAGTTGAAAGGAGGTAAGCGGATGATTTCAAGGAAGAAAGGGAGCGTGACGATTCTATTTACTCTGATCTTGAGCATGCTTATGATAATAATCATGGCTCAAGCTCAAGAACAGACAAAAGAATCCGGCTCCAAATAGCAAGTAATTCGTAAGCCCCACTAACTTCTTGACAATCAAAATATTATCGTTATATTGGTTACTGGTAAACTATGCGTACTTGCTCAAATCATTTTTCATAGGTGCATTTATGAATAGATTGTCTGTTTTTTTCATGGCTCTTTTCGCCTTATTATTATTTTGCACCCTCACACAAAATTCTGCCTTGGCTGGTCAGACTCCTGAAGAGGAAATAGCCGCCATACAGAAAAAAATCGCCGAGGAAGGACTTAATTGGACTGCCGGACTAAATCCTATAATGCAGGAGTACACTCTTGAAGAGCGCCGGCAATTATTGGGATTGCGTCTTCCGGATAATTGGGAGGAAATCTGGAAATCCCATCTCTCAAAGGATTTTCAACTCCTTGACAGCAAAGACCTTCCGTCATATTTTAATTGGGAGGACTCCGGAAAAGTTACTGCCGTAAAAGATCAGGGAGGATGTGGCTCCTGCTGGATTTTTGCCGCAACCGGCGCCATTGAAGCTATCTGGAAAATACAGCGTCAACAGGAGCTTGATTTATCAGAACAGCAGATGCTCTCCTGTGTATCGCCTGGCTGGGGATGCGAGGGAGGATGGATGGAATCTGTGTATGAACATCAACAGAGTTATGGACAGATTCTTGAGACCTATATGCCGTACCAAGCCAATGATAATATTGCATGCACCGAAAGCCAATATCCGATAGCGGTCAACATATTGAGTTGGACTGCCATACCCAATGAAATCAATGCCCTTAAAACAGCTGTAATGACCGCACCGGTGGCGGTGGCATTTTACGCATTTGATGATTTCTTTGGCTATCACTGGGGCTGTTATTCTCATACCGGCTATACAAGCGATGTAAACCATGCCGTTCTTATTGTAGGATGGGATGATAGTATGTGCGGCGGTATCGGTGCCTGGCGCGTGAAAAATAGTTGGGGAACCGGATGGGGTGATGATGGCTATTTCTGGATACAATTCAATACCTGCAATTTTGGCGTGGCGGCGGCCCTGCTTGATATTAACAATGTCAGCATAGTTGACAATGTCTACCTGCCTTCCGGTAATATTTGTTCTGAATATAATCATCAATTGTCGGCTGTGGGGGGTATCTCGCCCTATACTTGGCGAATTCAGGTCGCCAACCTACCCTACGGTTTGACACTTGGGCAAAGTACCGGAATAATTTCAGGGCAACCCTCGCAGGAAGGAATGTCCATCTTTGGATTACGGGTAGAAGATTCATCCAACCCTCCCTTGGCGTATGTCAAATACATGGCAATTGATGTGGAGGGCGGATTGAATGGCGATGCCGATTGTAATAGTATCTTCAATATTCTTGATATCACTTTTTTAATTGATTATTTATACCATGATGGTACTGTCCCTCAATCTCCCGATTGCGGAGATTGTGACTGTTCCTATACCTGCAATATTGCGGATATAACTTATTTGATAAAATATCTATATCAGAGCGGCGCCCCGCCCTGCGAGTATTAGGTTATTCCACAACAAGTAAAACCTGCATCAACCTGATGCAGGTTTTACTTGTTTAATACCCGTAGGTATCCATCGCTTGCGGCATGTTGACCCCCCCCAAAGTGCGGGCGGCAGATGTCCTTATCTGCCCCTAAGCTATTGCGTAACACTGGCGGATGTGGATTCGCCGTGGCGAACCATGTACGGACACGATACATCCGGCCTTTTCAACACGCCCCTTGCGGCTTGCTGAAAAAGTGTATGTTATGGCAATCGTGCCTCATTCATGTTTAGCGCCGCATCCCGGCCTATCATTCTGGACGCCGACCCAGAATCCAGAAAGCAGTAGACGAATTGCGCTGCCGTGGAGAGAAATATTCGCCATAAACGACTTTGGGTGAAATATACTTATGCGCCCCCAAATTGGCAAATTATATTGAGCACTTCAAGCCGAGCGCAAGGAATCGACGATTTTTAACCTTGATGCACGCACCGCAGGGAGAAACCCTCCCGCAATACCCATTATGACTGCAAATAGAATCGCCAATATGGCGATTTGCGATGAGATTTCAAAGTTAAAGGCAATCTCTGAAAATGTATCCCAATTTGTTGTGGAAATCCTAATAAATCTCAAGAAATATGCGATCAATACTCCCAGCATGCCGCCTGTCAACGATATAAAAATCGATTCCAGAAAAAATACCAAGAGAATGCTCAGACGCTTGAAACCAAGCGCGCGCAGGATCCCTATTTCTTTAGTACGATTTGCTACCGCTGAGTACATCGTAATCATAGCCCCAACGATTGCCCCAAGGCTAAAGACAATGCTAATTACGGTGCCGGTAATATTAATGAAAGTTGTAATCGTGCGTGACTGATTGGCGTAGTATTCTTTTTCGCGGAAAACCTCAATTGTCAGACGCCTGTCATTTTCGAGGCGGTCTTTCATGCCGGTAAATTGTGATGTATCCGCCATTCTAAATGTTATGGACGAATAAACCGGTCGCCGGAAGGCATCGGACATCTGTGTTATATCTCCCCATATTTCGGAATCAAATCCGGTTCCGGCGGCATCAAAAATTCCCACCACTGTCCATTCACGCGCGCCAAAACGCACCCGCTCACCTAAGCCACAACCCACAAATCTCTCCGAAGCCGATTCCCCGGTAATAATCTCCGAACCGGCTTCCTGTGGGAGTCTCCCCGCAATTAATTTAACATTCGGTCGCAATTCAAATGATTTTGGCGTGATCCCTCTTACTACCAAATTAGCCTCGGTCGAATCCGTCCGACTGGGGAGATTAATCAACACATATATTTCATTGGTGTAAAGCGGTCGATTATCCTTTGCCGGTGCAATTTCGGGGGATGCCACAATGAGTTGCGCCTGGTCATAGGGGATAATAGACTGAACCTCCGTTTGGGACGCCTTTCTTATGATTACCGCATTATCATCATATCCTGTAGCCACAAGGGTGGCACGAAGTCCATTGGAAAGCATCAGCACTCCGGCAAAAACAAACACAACCAGAGTAACGCCGAGTATGGTCAGAATAGAAGTAATCTTATGTTTTTTAATATTTCTTATTATATAACTTATTGGAATCATAGATATTACCCATCCTTAATCAACCACTCTTAAGCCATCGACAATTTTTATCCGCATGGCCCGTTGAATTGGAAATATTGATGCGCCAATCCCCACAATAAAGGCTGTTGCCATGCAGGTAAAATAGGTAATTAAATCGGCGCTGAAACTGGGGAAAAACTGCTTGATTGCCACTGCCACTACATTCTCCACTATAGAAAGTAATAATATACCGATAAGCCCGCCAATGAAGGCTATTATTAGCGATTCCCCCAAAATCAATCCAAAGAGATGATATTTTCGGAAACCGAGTGTCCTCAAGAAAGCGTGCTCAGAAACTCTTTCGCGCGCCGTCATCGCCATAGTATTGGCCAGTACCAGCAATATGACGCCAATAATTAAATATGAAATAACTCTTAACCCTATAATAATTGCTCCCGCCATTTGAATGAAGCTCATCTGAAATTCCTTTTCCGTTTCAGTTAACGTTTCGGCCAACGAATTTTTAAAGTGGGCATCTACCGCTTTTGAAATCTCGGCGGCCCTTGCGGGATTATCCATTTTAAGAACATACCATCCAATTTGTCCGGCTCTGCCCGGCATGTCGCGCCTAATCACTTCATCAAGATAATCAAAGCGCATAACAAATATGGTTTCATCTGTAATGTCCTCTTTTCCCGTGTAAATTCCACGAATGACAAAATCCCAATTCCCCGGATAGATGGTGCCGGTGAGAGAAACCGGATCTCCAATTTTCCATCCGAACCTATCGGCCAATCTTCTCCCTATAATTACCGCTTTGCGTTCCTGCAAGAAGGCTTGATATTGATCGGCAGGCACAATATATTCAGGATACATTTTTAAAAATGTCTCAGGTTCCACTGCAAACTGGGCAAAGAAATTTTTTGGGTCGATATATATTCCGCCGAACCAATTGGCATAAGAAACATCACTAATGCCATCCATTTTCATCAGCTGTTCCTTATAAGATATGGGAAGCGTAAAAACAATTGAGACAGAACTGCGGGTGATAAGACGGTCGGGCGATGCGGCATCGGCGCCCGCATACCAAGCCTTGATGAACGTCCTGATTAACCCGAAGGCCATTACCGCCAGGGCCAAACCCAATATAGTGAGAATGGTTCTCAACCTATGGCGAACTGAGTTCTTGAAAATAAGCTTAAAAACCTTCATCAGTCGAGTTCTCCCTTGTCGAGATGTCTGACGATTTTGGCTTTTTCGGCGGCGCGCGGGTCATGAGTAACCATGACAATTGTCTTTTTGAACTCCTGATTCAAGCGGGTAAGCAGAATCATGATTTCTTCCGCCGAATGCTTGTCAAGGTCGCCGGTAGGTTCATCGGCAAGAATCAATGATGGGTCAGTGACTATGGCACGCGCTATGGCAACCCGCTGTTCCTGGCCGCCCGATAACTGACGTGGATAGTGCTTCATCCTTTCCGCCAACCCGACAATGCTTAGAGCGGTTTCGACATGCTCCTTACGCTCCTTTTTGGTTAGCTTTGTAAGCAGAAGAGGCAGTTCCACATTCTCAAAAGCCGTAAGCACCGGCATCAGATTATAAAACTGAAAGATAAATCCAATGTGCCGCGAGCGCCATTTTGCCAATTCATTTTCATTCAGTTGACTGATTTCCTCTCCCGCAACAGAGAGAGTTCCGGAAGTAGGTTGATCAATTCCTGCCAGAAGATTTAATAAGGTCGTTTTACCTGAGCCGGATGGCCCCATTAACGCCAAAAACTCCCCTTCGGGAATTTTGAGACTGATATTTCTTAATACTGGAATTTCAAGCGAATCACGGTAGTAAGATTTATATAGTCCAAATATGTTCACCATTGAATCTGACATATTACTTTCTTTATTATTATTTGCTGACTTCAATTTTATCGCCGGTTTTAAGTCCCCCAGGTGGCGCCAGAATTATTTCCTCACCGACGTCTAATCCCGAAAGGATTTCAACCTCGTTGCCAAGTTGTCGTCCGATTTGAATAGTCGCCTCTTGTGCCACGCCATTTATAAGTTTGAATACGACTTGATGGTTGTCTCTTGAGGTTAGCGCATCCCGAAGAATAGTTTTTGTTGATTGTGCCTCGGCAGTACTGTCAAAATTCAATGGCAAAAAATTAACCCGGGCTGACATTTCCGGCAGAACGCGGCTGTCAATATTGTCAAAAGCGACTTTGGTCATAACAGTAGCGCGGGTACGGTCGGCCGTCGGGACAATTTTCTTGACATGTCCGGCAAACCTAACATCCGGGTAGGCATCAAGCACAATTTCACAAGGTTGTTTGGGGGTTACCTTGTTAATATTCGATTCGGAGACATCAGCTTCCACCTCCAGTGAGCTCATATCGGCTATGGTTGCGACCGCACCCCGTGACGATGATGCGGAAGCAAAGGGAGCAACCATTTCACCCACATCGGCATGCTTGGCCAAGACCGTTCCGGCAAAGGGGGCGCGAATTATGGTATTTTCAAGAGCTACCTCTGCCGCTTTGGCGCCGGCTTCCATGGCTTCAACATTAGCCGCCGCCCGTCGAAAAGCGGCCTCAGCGGCATCAAAAACCTCTTTTGATATATGACCGGCATCAAATAATCTTTTCTGCCGAGAATAATTCAGTGTGGCTTCAACTGAATCGGCTTGAGACCGTTTCAAATTGGCAAGAGCCAGATCACGCTCAGCCCTGATATCATCATTCTCAAGCTCCGCTATGATATCGCCATTATTTACATTATCGCCCTCCTCCACCTTGAGTTTTTTTAGTCGGCCGGTTGCTTTGGATGATACATCAGCGTTAATTTGTGCCACCACATATCCGGTAGCGACTAATTCCGTCAAAGCCTTGGTTCCGGTTGACATTTGCACCCGGGCAGTCTTAACCTTCAAGGCTGGCGTGACCTCCTTGATGCCAAAATTATATGCAATATACAAAATGACCGGCATCAATAGCCAAAGTAGGTGTAACCATCGCTTCCAACGTCCGGGAGGACCGACTTTGGCTGTTCGGTCTATTTTCAGCGCGGATAAATCTGCTTTATGAGCATTTGAATCATTCATAATTTTATATAATTCTATTACAAATCCAGTAATTAGCTAAGGGAATTTAGTAATTAAATCACTTTATAGTATAAATCAATACGAAAAATGACAATTATTTGTTTCCATCCTCAAAAAAATATGCGACAAAAAAGGTTGGCTTTATCCCAATTCGCTTGCCTATATTAAATGCCTATTGAATAGCGGCAAAGCTGATTATAAACTTCAATTTTATTTATGATATTTTTAAATAAATAACTCTTGACATATATGACCTTTGGACTTAAAATTAAGTGTCTCCAAAAGGATAGAGATAATTTGTATCAACAAAGAAAGGGCTATTTTATTTATTCGGGCTAATTACTTGCAGGCCTTTAAGCAATGTCCCAAGGGGGGAAACTGCTTTTAAAAATAGGCTAATTATCTGGCATCTAAGTTAATGCGATGGTGCATTAAGAAAATTTAGTAATGTAGCGATCTAATGTGAATTTGCATGTAATAAAATCTAATTATATCGGAGGTCAATGTGGTCACCGGCAATTTTATTCCATCAGGGAACAGGTTTTCCAACCAGCGGGCCAGTTTTATGCGCGCCTATCTCTTAATTCTCGTTTTGTGTCTTATTTTTCCAGTGGTGGCGGCATCTATTGCAAATCCGCCGGCAGGAAAATCACCCCTTGCAGACAAAGTATATGCTGACAATGAATTAATCATCAAATTTACTCAAAATCTCAACAAAATTGATCGTGATGCAATCCTGAGTCTGGTAAAGGGGAGCATTATTCGAAAGTTTAATCTGATTGACGCTTATCACGTAAAGATATCGGATATCTCTGTCGATTCTGCCGTCAATTTCCTGAAAGGGAATGTGGGGATTGTATATGCCGAGCCGAATTATGTCTGGCATGCCTCCTATATTCCCAATGACCCATTTTTTAATAATCTATGGGGTATGAATAATACCGGTCAAACCGGCGGGATATTTGACGCCGATATTGATGCGGCTGAAGCTTGGGATATTGAAACGGGCGATACCGTTATTATCGGTATTATTGATACCGGTGTCGATACGGCACACCCCGACCTGAATGCCAATATCTGGCATAATCCAAATGAAATCCCAGGCAATGGGGTTGATGATGATGGCAATGGGTATGTTGATGATGCCTGTGGATGGGACTGGGTTAATAATGATAATGACCCCTTTGATGATTTTGGACATGGCACTCATTGCGCCGGCACGGCCGCCGGCGTAGGCAATAATAATGTTGGTGTCGCCGGCGTTTGTTGGACGGCCCGAATAATGCCATTAAAGTTTCTTGATTCCTATGGTTCCGGTTATACCGATGATGCTGTTTTGGCGCTTGAATATGCTACGATGATGGGCGCTAATCTCACCAGCAATAGCTGGGGAGGAGGAGGCTATTCGGCGGCGCTGGAAGATGCCATTTATCAATCAGGCCTAAGCGACATGCTTTTTGTCGCCGCCGCCGGCAATGGCTATAATAATAATGATTATAGCCCTTTTTATCCGGCCAGTTATACACTTGATAATATTATTGCCGTAGCGGCCACCGACCATAACGATAACCTTGCCGACGAGGGCTATTGGGGTTCCAATTTTGGCTTAACATCAGTTGATCTTGGAGCGCCCGGGGTTTATATATATAGTACCACACCTTATAATACTTATGCCTTTTATGGCGGGACCTCCATGGCCACCCCCCATGTTTCCGGCGCGGCGGGATTGGTCTGGTCCAAGTATCCTCTGCTTACAAATCTGCAGGTTAAAGAACGGATTCTCATGATGGTGGATACGCTTCCGTCTCTGGTCGGCAGCTGTGTAACCGGCGGGCGTCTGAATGTCTTTATGGCTATTGCTGAAGCAGATTCCATTCCGCCATCTCCAATTATGGATTTGGCCATTTATGAAACCAATGGCTCCTGGATAAAATTGACTTGGACTGCCTCCGGCGATGATTCGATCTCGGGATTGGCAAGTAAATATAATATAAGATATTCTCTCTATCCCATAGATGAAAGCAACTTTGAATATGCTGATCAGGCTACCGGCGAACCGAATCCTCAGCCTTATGGCGAAACAGAATATTTTAAGGTCGAAAATTTAAATTTCAGTACAACTTATTATTTTGCCATTAAGGTCGGCGATGAATGGAGCAATTCATCCGAAATTTCCAATTCACCCTCCGGCGCTACCTTAGGACCTCCGGTGATTTCCGTTTTACCGGACTATTTAAGCGATAACCTATATACCGGCGAAACATCATCTCATCCATTTACAATCTATAATAATGGAGTCAGTGAACTTCTGTTCGATATTGATATTGAGGTCATTGACAGTTCTCCGAAATTCAACTCCGAACCGCCTATATTGACAATCGACAAAAACAGAATAAGAACCAATTTCGATAATCTGGGTAGCAGTCTTTCCGGCCAAATGGCAACTGTGCCATCTGCGGTTACTCCCGAAATGGTAATTCAGCTACATACTTCAAATAATGTCGATAAAGCCAAGGGCGCTCCTCATATAGCGGTCCTTGGCGCTGATGCTTACGGGGATTTATTGCCTGATGTGGCTGATTATCTTATCAATTCGGGAGAATTTGCCTCAGTAACTACCCTAAATGGCTACTATTATACTCCGACCCTTGCCGAACTTCAATTATATGACGCTGTGGCGGTTTTTGGCTGGTATACTTGGTATGACACATATTCCGTAGGAAATGTATTGGCTGACTTTGTGGACGCCGGCGGACGCTTGATGATAGCTAATGGCGCCAACGCCATCGGCGGAGATTGGCAAGTGGGGGGACGCTTTGATTCCGAAAATTATTGGCTGATCGAACCTTATTATTATACGGGAGACAGCTATCATACCCTCGGCGCTGTCTATGAACCCGGGCATCCTGTCATGAATGGGGTAAATTCAGTTGCAACCGGCGTGAAATTGGATTATGGGACTCCAGTTGATCCTGAGGCGCTAAGAATAGCAGATTTCACAGACGGCGCTCCCCTTGTTGTCACAAAGAAAATCGGAATTAGTAGGCGTGTTGATATAAGCTTCCCAATGGTGACTGATAATGCTGAACCCGGATGGGGAATTGACCTTAATACCGATGCCGATCAATTAATTATCAATTCGCTTAAATGGCTTGCTAAGGGAGGCGGTCAGTGGCTTTCGGCCGTTCCGGATTCCGGAATGGTGCCTGCCGGCGGCTCCTTGGATATCTCGGCCATCTTCAATGCTGAAGGATTATATGGCGGAGATTATAATGCCAATTTGATTATTGCATCCAATGACCCGAATACTCCCACTCCCACTGTGTCGGCATTCTTGCATGTCACCGGCGCGCCGGATATACAAGCTGAAGATTCCTTGGATTTTGGAAATGTTTATATTGGCGCTGTGCGAACAGATACTTTACTGATTTATAACAATGGCACCGATTCGCTTTTTGTATCATCTATTGGTTCCGATAATTCTGCCTTCACTCCGAATATTTTCAGCTGTAGTATCGGACCGGATGAGAGCCAAGCCGTATTAATGGAATTTGCCCCCATTTCGGAAACGTACTATGAAGGAATCTTATCCATCACAAGTAATGATCCGGATGAACCGATTATATATATAACTCTTAAAGGGTGGGGGGTAACTCCTCCCGAAATTGAAGTTACTCCAGATTCATTATATGACAGCCTCTATACCGGCGAACAGTCCAATCAACTTTTGACAATTGCAAATACCGGCGGAAGCGACCTTGTCTTTGATTTGGAAATTGAACCAATTACTCCCAAGAAGCCAAATCCGGTGCGCGAGCAGATTTTAAAAGACGAAGATTTGCAAAAAATTGCAGACCAGACTTCCAGAAAAAGTAATGATAACACTTATCCATCTGTTATGGCTCCAAAGCTGACCGGTATTAGCTCGGCAAAGGCAAATTCGGCGCTTATTTTTAGAGATAATCTTGCTTGGGGGTTTGATGTCAATGTCCCTCTTCTCCAATATTTTGGAGCCGATATAACTACTGCGACATCAGGGGAGATGGCAACCATTGATTTAAATCAGTTTGATGTAATTTTATTCGAATCCCAACAATCAACTTATTTTTATCAAACATACATGGCCAACCTGACCAGATTTGAATCATATCTTAACTCCGGCGGAGTAATTGAATTACACACCGCATGTTATTTCTCTGATCGTATTCCTGA
This sequence comes from Candidatus Zixiibacteriota bacterium, assembly GCA_020058225.1. Taxonomy (GTDB): domain Bacteria; phylum Zixibacteria; class MSB-5A5; order GN15; family PGXB01; genus JAGVEJ01. The sequence continues at coordinate 17,460 of JAGVEJ010000048.1, forward strand.
TATGCCCTTACCCGGCGGGGCAAAGACCCTTTCTTGGGAGACCGGATGTTATTATAATTATATTGCCGATCCTACCCACCCAATAGTTGCCGGGGCCTATGATCCATTATATGGCAATTATGCCAGCCACGAAGGATTTGAAAATCTTCCCTCCGGCGCCAAGGTGATAACCACCGATGAATACGGTAATCCCTCGACCATAGAATATAAGGTTGGCATGGGCACCTTAATCGCCACCGGAATGCCATGGGAATTCAATTATTATTTTGGAAATAACAGCGGCGACCCCTTACTGCCAAATGCACTGCAGTACTCCCTTGAAAAATCCGGAGACAAGTGGATTACCGTTAATCCAACCTCAGGGACTTTACCAATAGCTTCAAGCGTCGATATTAATGTCTTATTCAATGCCGTCGGTCTTTATGGCGGTGATTACTATGCTAATATTATCATAAACAACAATGACCTCGATGAATCTCATTATATAGTTCCCGCTCATCTGCATGTCACCGGCGCACCGGATATAGAGCTATCCGACACAAGTTTTGATTTTGATTCGATTTATGTAGGATGGTCAAGTACGGATACGGTCATTATTGGAAACGTTGGTACCGATTTGTTGACAATATCTTCGATTACATCGGATAATCCCAATTTCTCCGTAAGCCTTTTCTCTATAAATCTGGCTCCTGAAGAAGAAACCCCGCTTCAGATTACATTTATCCCGAACTCAACGGGAGAATTTAACGGGACAATTACCATTGAAAGTGATGATCCGGACGAACCCGTCCTAATTGTATCGCTTCATGGGGTTGGCATTCTGCCGCCAATTATTTCGGTTGAGCCTACTTCGCTATATGCCGACTTGCTAACCGGCGAAAGCAGTTATGATACTATAACCATATCCAATTCCGGCAATTCTGACTTGATATTCAATATTAATGTTTTGCCCGGCAAGTCAGGTACGAATGAAAGCAATGGCATAAGCGTTCGGCCGATTTCCGCGACCAAAATTGCCGGCAATCAAGAATCTCAGGCAAAGAATAATGCTCTCGTAAATAAGCCTATGCCTATAAAGCCTGATAATAATATAAGCGATTCAACCATAGTAACATCCCCTGAATATGCGGGAGCAAACGCCAGAAGAAATTATGTCGGCACAAAATCAGTCAGTCTGCCATATTCTGATGGTTTTGAAGATGGCGACTATAATGGCTGGTTTGAGGATTGGGGTTATGGCGTCAGGGAAGTGACCAACCAGACTGCCGCGACTGGTCAGTATAGTTTCCATTACAATTATCTGGAATATTATGAGGATCATTTGCATGGGATTCATCAGGAGTTTGAGCCAAATTCTCAACCGGAATATATTAGTTTTTATATTCGTTCGGGTTCCACAAGCACGTCAGATGCCTATTTTGTTATGCTTGATAGTAGCTGGTGGTATGATATTATCTGGTTTTTTGCCAGCCAAGATGGAAAATTATATATCAATGATTACGCTTATAGCAATTATTCTTATGAAGCTCTGCAATGGTATCACATTGAATTCCGAAACATTGATTGGTCCTCCAAGAATTTTGATTTTTATGTAGATGGACAATTGGTCACAGAAGATATACCTTTTAGAAATGCCTATTCTGTTAATAGTATTGGCTCCCTTTTTCTTTATAACTATAGCGCTAATTCCGAGGCTTGGTGGGATGATATTGTAATTGGCGGAATGCAATATTTAGAACTATCCGATTATTCAGGTACCGTTCCGGCCAACTCCGCCATGGAAATTGAAGTAAAATTCGATGCCACCGGCATGTATGGCGGCGATTATTACTCAAATATTGTCATTAACAACAATGATTCTAATAATGCGGCCGTTACTATCCCCGCGCATTTGCATGTAACCGGCGCTCCGGATATCACCCTTTCTGATAGTACTTTTGATTTTGGCAATACATTTATCAACGGCCACAGATATGATACTCTAATTATATCCAACGATGGAACGGATATTCTTTCGATCACCAATATGTATTCCGACAATCCGGATTTTGCAATTAATATGAATACTGCCGACATTGCCCCTAACGACAGCATAATTGTCGTCATTTCTTTTTCACCGACTGTCGTGGGAGCCATAGAAGGCAAATTGACCATCGAAAGCAATGATAATGATGAGCCTGCCCTTACGGTGAATCTATACGGGAATGGACTTGAACCGCCTATTATATCAGTGTCTCCGGATTCACTATTTGCCGATTTATTTACCAACGATTCATCCATCCAGATAATGACCATCGGCAATAATAACGGCGGCAGTGATCTTGAGTATAAAATAGCCATCCGCCAGACCGCCGTTCCGCGCGATTTGGTTAAAGAGTGTTTGGAAGGAATAACGGCCACCGGTACGGCGATGCATGACGGCAAGCAGTATTCCACTTTCACTGAGGCCGAGAAGCCATTGTTTAAGGAACGACTTGATACGTTCCATAAAAAGATAAATTCTTTGTCTTCCTGCCGTGATATTCCCTCAATCGGTGTTGTGGGAGATGATGCTTATTATGTGGCTTATTATCTAATGATGGATTCGAATTTATCAAGTAACTATATATTTTATGAGCAGAGTTATTACGGTGATTATTCTTACATATCAGGTTACGATGGATTAATAGTGCCGGAATGGGATTATGGAATTTATATCGATGAGGCCAATTCCCTAAAAGCCTATTATGAATCCGGTCGTCCAATCTTTATGGCTATGGATGATTTGGATGATGAACCTCTTGAGGTTCAGAATATTCTTTATCCGATTTTTGGCATAAATGGCGCCAATGATGGTGATTTTTATTGGGGGAGTGTCAATCCCAACAATCCGATAACCGAGGGAATTACCTATATAGATTACCCCGGTGGGGACAACGATTGGTACACCCTCAATGGCGCGGATTGGATTTTTGCCGGTTCTGATGGTAATTATTACGGCGTATCCTACTCGGGTTTAAGCAATACGGTCTTAATGGGTGAATATTTAATGGGATGGTATTGGGCTAATCCGCTTTTGATTGTCAATGCCATCAATTGGATGATGCAGGGTGTGAACTGGTTGAGCGCCACGCCTAATCAGGGGATTGTTCCCATCGAAAGTAGCACGGATATTCAAATGATCTTTGACGCCACCGGCATGTATGGCGGCGATTATTATGCCGATGTCAAAATCCTTAACAATGATCCGCTTGATTCAATACATATAATCCCCGCTCATTTGCATGTCACCGGCGCGCCGGATATAGAAGTGTCAGATAGCGCACTTTATTTTGGCGATGTCTATCTGGGATTTTCTAAGGCGCTTCCGCTTACAATTGGTAACATTGGAACCGATAATCTTGTAATATCAGATATTGCTCTTGATCATGCAGATTTTTCAGTCGATATAACAAGCTTCACGTTGCCGCCGTTTGAAGATCAAGGGGTGATAATTACATTTACTCCATCTCAGCCGGGCGTAGTAGAGGCCAAGCTTGACATCACCAGCAATGACCCTAAGGAACCAATTTACACTGTCATGGTTTATGGCAATGCTCGAGAGTGCCCCAATATCGCCTATACGCCGGATATGCTGATTGATAGCCTATTAACAGGCGCCGTTTCGATTGATACCTTGTTCCTTAAGAATGTCGGCCAGGATACTCTTGAATTCAACTTCAGTGATTTCAGCGCCTTGAAATTATTGCATAATCCTAATATAGATAAAAATAAGCATTCCACATTTGAACCCCTAAACCTTGGGAAAAATGAGATCGATCCGCGTAAAGGCGACCCTGTCATTCTTGGAGCCGGTGGGCCGGATAGCAGTGGCTATACTTGGATTGATAGCGATGCCCCGGGTGGCCCCGTCTTTGGCTTTATTGATATTTCATTAACCGGCACTCCTGTGGGGGGATTATATGATGATAACCATGTTGGTCCATTCCCGATTGGTTTTTCTTTCCCATTTTATGACAGCGCTTATACAGAATTTTACATCCAGTCCAATGGCGTGATTAATTTTGATAATCAGTACATTACTCTTAGCCATGATCCTATTCCGCTAATGGATGGATATAATAATCTCATTGCCTGGTGCTGGGATGATCTTTATCCGAATGGCAATGTATATTATCAGATCATAGGTGATATGTTGGTTATACAGTATGATGATTATGGGGAATTTGGGGGCTCTGGAAAAGTAGATGCCGAAGTTATTATTTATTCTAATGGAAGAATATTAATTCAGTATGATGATTTCAGAGATGGATTTGATACTTATAATTGCACGGTTGGAATTGAGAATACCGATGGCAGTGATGGCTTGCAGGTGGCATTCAATACAATGTATCTACACAATGATCTTGCTGTTTTATTTTCCCAAAAACCGTTGTGGATTTCGGATATTACGCCATCCAGCGGAGAGGTTCCCACCGGTGATAGTATCTTGGTGCAGGTCACTGTTGATGCCGCACAAATGTATGGCGGAGATTATTATGACTCAATTCATGTTTTGTCCAATGATTGTGATAATCCCGATACTGCTATACCGGTCTTTCTACACGTGACCGGTGTACAGGATATTTTCGTAGTTCCCGATTCATTGAGCTACGGCCTTACTTTTGTCGCTGATTCCTCGTATGGAATATTAACAATATCAAATAATGGTACCGATTTATTAACCGTTAGTGATATTAGCTCTGATCATCCTTACTTCACGGTTGATATTACTAATTTCTCTCTTGCACCCAATGAATCAAGAGATGTAACGGTAATGTTCGCCCCAAGCGACTCCGGCTATGTTGAAGCCAAATTAGATATTTATAGTAATGACCCCGATGAATCGACATATACGGTATCACTTAGCGGCTTTGGGGCTTACCCGCCGGATATTGATGTCCCGACATCTCCCCTGATTCACGATAGTATGTATTCCGGCGATATAGTCACCGACACCGTTACTATTTCCAATGTCGGGCTCTATGATCTGATATTCAATATTCAAGTATATCAGACTTCCAAACTTACTGAAGACAATGAAAACCCGATTGAAAACATCATTAAACCATTGTCGATCAGAAAGCTCTCTTCAGACAATAAGGCTACATCAACGTTGGTCAATAATAAACCATTTCCGGATTTTAATCGCGATAGTCTTAATATCCCTTATGATGGTTCAAAGGCCTATAATATACCATACTATGATGGCTTTGAAGACGGTAACCTTGATGACTGGTATCAGTTTGGAAGCTCCGGAATCAGCGAAGTGACCGATTCAACCGCGGCCGAAGGCCAATATAGTTTCCATAATCTAAATTATTATGATTGGGATTGTACAGGCATCTTCCAATTATTTGAATATGGCTCTCGTCCCAATCATATAAGTTTCTATATCCGATTCGCGGGTACCGATATAGTTGGGGGCTATACATATATGGGGTCCAATGCGTGGTACCAGGCCATCTGGTTTTATGGCGGTGCAGATGGAAGACTCTACATAAATTATGAAACCGGAGGCGATAATAGCTATATATATTCAGCAAATCGTTGGTACCACATTGCATTCGGCAATATAGACTGGTCCGCAAAGAACTTTGACTATTACGTCGATGGAGCGCTTATAAAGGGAAACATACCGTTTACTAATGGTGAATATGTTGACGATATCGCAGACCTATATCTCTATAATTGTTCCCCCGGCTCTGAAACCTGGTGGGATGAAATAAGAGTCGGCAGTATACCTTACATTACCATCGAACCGGAGAGCGATGCAGTTTCGCCGGGTAATTCGGTCGATATTGAAATTACCTTTTCCGCCGAGGGAATTCCTTTTGGCGACTTTTATGCCGACATAAATATACTCAGTAATGATCCGGATGAATCATCAGTGATTATTCCTACCTATATGCATGTCATCGGCGTACCTGAAATAGCCGTCAACCCTGACACCTTGCGCTATGATTCAACACCGGTCGGAATGAGCCTGGTAGATTCCCTAATTATTGCAAATATCGGAACCGAACCTCTCCATATTTATGATATCTCGTCCGATAATCCTTACTTCTATCCGAATATTGATTCCACGGTTATTCCTGCCGGTGGAACGGAGCTTGTCATGGTTACATACGTTCCCGGGGATGAGGGTCATCACGAGGGTGTGTTATCCATAATCAGCAATGCCAATAATGATGATACCGTTATGATACCTCTGTTCGGCGATGGCTATTATCCGGGCGATATATTGGTAGTCCCTGAGAGTCTGAATATTATCATCGCCGCCGGTGATTCCATGACGGCGCCATTCTATATTATAAATGAGGGAGCCCGACCGATTTATTATAACATTCTTGTTGACGGCGCCTATTTGGATGATTCTATGCCACCCAAAAATTCGCATCAATCATCCATAATTCCGGAATGGGATCGCAACGAAGTTCTTGAGAGAATCAAGAATTTGAGCATATCTTCAGATTCCTCGCAGTCCCTTTTGGGCACACCCCACGGCGCCAACCCAAATGGAAACCTGCAATCCCAACCACAGCCGAATATCAAGGCAAATGGCGGTACCGTTCTTCATTCTATTCCTGCGCCCGGTAATGTAATGGGACTTACCTTTCTCAAGGGAAGTTTATGGGCAATTGTTGATACAAAGCCAAACCAGAGTATCTTTGAACTTAGTCCTATTGATGGCGCCGTGCTATCTTCATTTGAAATTGGTTATATGAGAAATATTGGACTTACCAATGATTTGCAAAACCTTTGGCTTGCTGATTTCGCTCTTGGCATGGTTAGCCAATATAGTACCGATGGCGTTCTGCTCTCTTCATGGAGTTCGCCGCTGGGTAATTATTTGCGCGGAATCGCTTGGGATGGTTCTTCCCTCTGGTTGGGAGGTTCCAATTGTGAAATGCTTATTCAAACTGATACCAATGGTTTTATTTTGGGCGGCAAATATTTGCCATATAGCTTAATCGGCTGGGCGATGGATATGGAATGGGTCCCTAGTCATGATGACGGCAATCTATGGGTGATTGACAGTTGGACGTATTATGATATCAATCAATTAAATACGGCCACCAATCCGCCCTATTTGGTACAGGATTTTATGCATCCCGATCCGGCCAATTTGCCGGAAGGAATAGCACATGATGGCAATAATCTTTGGGTTTCGGGTTATATCTCCCCATATATCTATCAGGTTGATGATGGAATTCAGGATTTGAGCTGGCTCCGCACCGATCCAACATTTGGTATTGTTCAGCCCGGAGATACCGCCGAAATTGCGGCTATAATTGATGCGAGTCAGTTAACGGAAGGCGATTATTATGCATTACTTAACATTTACAGCGATGACCCCGATGAATGCATAACTGTCTTGCCGGTTGCGCTTCATGTTGTTACATCAACCGCATGCGGCCGTGTGATAGACCCTTACGGAAATCCGATTCCAAATACGGCTGTTGAAATATGGGATAATTTCCCCAATGGAAATCTGCTTCATATCCTTACGACAGATTCCATCGGGCAATTCAATTGCGATTCTATTTCGTCCTATCCGTTCGATATCTACGCCTATCATGATGGGTACTATCCGGCTATTCTGGAAAATGGCGACTCCAGCCTGACCTATTATGAATTGATTCTTGCGCCTCGACCGCAGGTAACCCCGACATGGGAAGCAACGTTCTTCTATTGTCCCGATAATACATATTTTGGCATCCCTCTGCCGGTTGGCTCAGTTATCGATGCTTATGATCCCGATGGCATCCTTTGCGGCTCATGGTATGTAGTTAATCCCGGACACTATGGGTTTATGCCTGTCTATCGCGATGATTTCACCACACCTGAAGATGAAGGCGCCGAGCCGGGGGATCAAATTACATTCTATATTAACGGACAGATGGCGCTTAGTGAGCCAAAAGCATTTTGGACCTATAATGGTGATCGTCAGCAGGTATGCGTATCATTGCCAGGTATTTACACTCAGGATATCGTTTTGCATAATGGATGGAATCTTGTTTCATGGAATCTTGATACTCCCGATGATTCCATAGAAAATGTTCTGGGATCGGTGATGGATTGCATAATTGTGGTGCTTGGATTTGACCAGGGCGGCGTTACCTATGATCCGAATTTGCCGGATTATTCAACATTAGAGAGCGTTGATCATTTGCACGGATATTGGATTAAGATGGATTGTGAGCGTACTCTTACAATTCAGGGCTTGCCGGTACCCATCACCACACCCATAATGTTGGAGACCGGGTGGAATCTGGTTTCATATTTGCCTCTATTTAGTGATACTGTCCCGCATGCACTATCCTCCGTTATGGATAATTTGATAGTCGCTATTGGCTTTGATAGCGGCGCCATAACCTATGATCCCGCTCTCCCCGAATTCTCAACCCTGCATTTTATGAATCCGGGATTTGGGTACTGGTTAAAGATTATGATGGATGATATCTTGATTTATCCAGGGAAAGGCTCAATACTCGCAAAACCGAGCGTCTCTGCCGGCAAGGTTAATATTGAAATTACCAATTCAATACATCAATCGAATAACTGGATAAACCTGCTTGCGAAAGAGCTCAAACTTGATGGCGAGGTTGTTCCTGCCGGAACCACCATCACCGCTCGGAATCTTAATGGCGACTTGATAGGCGCCGCTATCTTGAAACGGAATGGTGCGCTTGATTTCATGCCGGTATATGGCGCTGATCCCGCATCGCCTCAAAAAGCTGGTCTGAGTTCAGGCGATAAATTCCATCTCGAAATTAATGGCGTGATTACAAGAGAGGAATTTGTCTGGACTGAATTTGGAGCCAAAATTGAAATCAAATCCTTGACCACTAAGCCTATTGATAATTTAGTACCGGCGGAATTCTGCCTGTACCAAAATTATCCTAATCCTTTCAATCCGTTTACGGAAATTAGTTTTGCCCTGCCGACCGCAGAAAATGTGACAATCGAGATATTCAATATTGCAGGACAAAAGGTGAGTGCCTTGATTAATCAAAGAATGGAAGCCGGCAAGCATACTATTAGATGGGATGGTAAAGTCGATAGCGGCGCTGATTTGGCCAGCGGAGTCTATCTATATCGCCTCAAAGCCGGAGAATATTCTGATGTCAAGAAAATGATGTTACTCAAATAGTCTTTTTTAACCTATTGTATCATGCACAAAGGCGCGGTTCGTCCGCGCCTTTGCTATTTATAGCGGATATTTGCGTTTGGTCTGTCGTTTCACATTTGTAAGTGACGCACAA
>JAGVEJ010000078.1 GCA_020058225.1 Candidatus Zixiibacteriota bacterium
ATGAAAGACTCAATTTAATAATTAGAAAAATTAAAAAATAAATAATAAAAAAGTTATTAAAATGGCAATTATACAAAAAAAGTGTTACCTATGTCCCAATCTGTTCAGAACAAGGGGCTCGGCCTACTACGGACCACAAGAGAGAGAGCGTCAGGCAGGAGTCACCTGACGCCGAATTATTGCATCTATGGGCAATTCGGTGCCGCCCCGCCTTTATATAAATAATTAATCAGATATGTGATGTCCTGAATATTAATAACGGTACTGCCGTTGGCATCACCCTCATGTAAACATGGCGGTATGGCGCCGCCTTTATACAGATAGTTAATCAAAAATGTAATGTCCTGAATATTGACTACATTATTGTGATTGGCGTCCCCCGCCTTCGCACAGCAGAAGGGATCGCAGGCATCGCCGAGTCCGTCATTGTCAAAATCAGCCTGACCGGGATTGGCGATGGCTACGCAATTGTCGCAGGCGTCACCTCTACCGTCGGCATCAGTGTCAGTTTGCATAGGGTTGGCCAAGGTCGGGCAATTGTCATAACCATCAGGAACGCCATCTCCATCGTTATCAGGTATCGTGGCAACACATGGCACGCGAAACCATTTTAAAGGATTTGTGGTCCAGACCCCGGCATCCTGAACACATCCGCCTGGATGCCGATCGCTAACATAGATGACATCAAGAAAATTCTCACCCGAATAATTTCCGGTTGGATCTACAATCGGTGCATTGGCGAAATTGCCGCCGCTTGAAGCCATCCCATAGGGTGACATTGATGGCCACATTTCAGATTCGCATTCGATGGCGCCAACTCCAGCCGTGTCACATAATGGGGTATGGGTCTGAGTGAGGTCATAAGGAATTGACCAAGAGATTCCCCTGTCAGTGGATACGGAAAAATAAAGATCGCCATTGGCTCCGCCGCTCGTCTGAGCCCAGTGGCAATCATTAGGTTTGCCATGATATGGGTCACTAAATTGCACAAAAAGGGCATATAGGTTGTCATCGCACTCAGACAATTGCGGTTTCACCACGCTCATCTCATTCCAGGCGCCGCCGTGGCATGATTGTGCCTCCCAGTTCGATTCCTTGACAATATGGGTAGAGTTGGTGATCTCATCCCAGTGAAGCATATATCCTCCATACACTTGAGTAAACTCTCCCAGACCGGTAGAGGGAACTACCTCTCTGGCATTCCAAAGAATATGGAGTTCATCGGATGAGGTCATTAAGGCTGAAAAATCCCCTTGACCAAGATAGCCGCCAATAGTGGAATCAAAAGGTGTGGCACAGATTTTTGGTCCCCAGGTTAATCCGGCGTCATTGGAAATTTTATAATAGACAATATTGGCTCTTTGCACTGATCCCATGCCATTGCCTGGATCAATATCACCTCGATTAATTGATTCTGGACTTCCCGGATATGAGCCTGGCTCTGCTTGCCAGACCAAAGCCACTTTACCACTGGTTCGGGAAGCGACCACTATTTGCGCTATGGCCGGCGATGTATCAAGGCAGACGGGAGGGTTATCCCAAGTACCGGAAATTGCCCCGCCTACGCGCCGATGATAATATAAATAATGGGTAATATTATCTACTGCATAATTATCAAAAAGATGCTGGATTGTGTCGCCGTTGTAAACCTGGATATCGATAGATGGCCATAATCCGGGACCTTCAACCCAAGTCTGTATAGGGAACCTTCGCCAAGTGTTCAAATTGGGATTAACTAAGCTTGTATCATAGAAAAGGGCTGATTTTGTTATGGCATCGCTCGGATCGGTGAAGTGATTGCCGATGATAGGTTTTCCTTCGGGGTCAATTGTCATTCCGACATAGCCCGATCTAATGGAAGTAGTATCATGAATCGGTATTCCACCAATGGTAGTTTTAAAATGCAGATCACCGGTGGTTGGGTCCCAGTATTCGTAAGCAGTCCATCTTTTAGAGGCGGCCTGCTTGCCGGTTTGTTGCATCCAAGTGAATTGCACCCGTTGGTTGGCGCGCCAAGCGATCTGGCGATTCATACGCTGGTTGCTTTGGTAATCATAGGTGGTAATGCCGACCTGCAGTCCTGGTCCGGCCGATTTTACTTGATCGAAACCAAGGCTAAGCGGCGGTTCGGGGAGCGCCTCTCCCACGATTTCCTCATTACCGCAGTCTTTTGCGGGCTTATTCCAATCGGTTGATAACGGCCTTGCTGGGGTTTTCGTTTGACTTTGCTCAGCAACCGCTATAGCAAAAACGTCGGCAAAAACCAAAATCAGGCAAAGCATCAGTGTTACCTTGCTCAACTTTCTCATGGTTTTTCTCCTTAATTAGTTGAATTGGTATTAATTTGTATTTTTTCGACTTTCATGTCGCATCCTAAATGTCGAAACTTCCACCAAAGGTCAGAACAGGTATAATCTCGAGCTACTCAGTGCAAGTAAAAAAAGCACTATTTGATTGGCATCGAAAAATTGAAGGTGCTCTCCAATCAATGTCAATATATTAAATATGGTCTATTCTGTCAAGGAATATGTCAAAAGAATAAGAGGACGGACGCATGGGTCCGCCCCTACGGATGCACCAAATCCAAAATGTGCGGGAATTCCTGATGCCGCATAATGGGATTCCGGCAGGAATGGGTTCCTGCCGGCGCAGAAAAAGCGTCAGGAGGGACTCCTGATGCCGCAGAAAATTCAAATAGAAGAAGCGTCAGGAATCTGCCGTGGCGGGCTGACACCGCTTAAAATGATTTTGTGAACACTGCGTCTTGACCTGCAATACTAAAATTCCTTAATTCCCCTTATGCCAGATTCTGGAAAACAAACGGTTCTTATCACGGGCGCCAATGGGTTTGTCGGGAGTAGGCTTTGTCGTCGTCTATTGGATGACGGCTACCGTGTCATCGCCGGAATCCGCAAGGGATGCGATGATTCCCTCATCTATGATTTAAATCTTGAGAGACGGCTCGGTGATATAAATAAACCTGAGACTTTACCGGATATGGTTGATGATGTTGATTTTATTATTCATAATGCCGGTCTTGTGAAAGCCAAATCAAAAGAGCAGTTCGCCAAAGTCAATCAAGAAGGAACAAGAAATCTTCTTGTTGCCGCCGAGAAAAACAAAAAATTGAAGAAATTTGTCTATATATCGTCTTTGGCGGCGGTGGGGCCTTCCAAAAAGGGCGAACCATTAAATGAAGATTCTCCATTAAATCCCATAACCGAATATGGCCGCAGTAAAGCCGCCGGTGAAAAAGAGACGCTCGCTTTCAAAGATAAAATAAATGTTGTCATCATCCGCCCGCCCGCCGTCTATGGGCCGGGCGATATTGAGATGCTATCGTTTTTTCAAACGCTTAATAATAGGATTAAGCCATATCTTGGCAACTGGAGAAGAAAAATCCAATTGGTGCATGTGGATGATCTCTGTTACGGGATTAGCCTCTCGCTTAAGGCGAACACTGCCTCCGGCTCGGCCTATTTTATTGCCGAGAATCGGAGTTATTCATACTGTGAACTGGTCGAATATCTACGCAAAGCGGTTGGTCGAATCACCCTGCCGCTTTATATCCCGGGCGTTACATTGCGGATCATGGCTTTTATGTCGGAAAGTATAATGAAAATGATGGGGAAGTCCCCCATGTTTACCGTCGAGAAGGCCAATGAGATTTTGGACAATTGGGAGGTATCGATTGAAAGGGCAAAGAAGGATTTGGGGTATGACTCAAAAATTCCCTTTCCGGATGGCGCTCAAGAAACAGTTTACTGGTATCGCGAGGAAGGGTGGTTATGATAGTAAGCTTTAAGTTGCTTGGATATTGCCTACTAATCGGCGGAGGTTATCTTTTGATAATTGATTTGCTTTTCTATAAGTTTGAAAAATATGTTCCCACCTTGCAGGGATTTCCTCAAAACCTTCTTGAGCCAAAAAATCCTGGCGGATTTGTCTCCGGATTTATCATACAATATGTTTTTTTTGTGATGATGCCGTCAGTTGTCTATGGATGGTTCTATACGGTTATTCCATTTTCCGGTATTCGCGGAGGATTGGCGACAGCCTTGTTTCTGTTTCTTTTTGGGATGATTCCTTTTGGGTTATTGATTCTATTCAGGATTAGAATTCCTGTCTTATTTTTATTATATCTGCTACTTGGGGTACTTCTCAAACTAATGGGGAGTATGGCTATTATCGGATATTTGTATTCTCTCTAATAAGGCGATAAAATGAATGATACATTAGAAATCGAATTTAAAAAGGCTCGGGCATTGTTTCCGGTGACGGCCAAAAAGAAAGGGATAACATATCTTAATTCGGCATCAACCGGCCCGCTCTCTCTTCCGGTTAAAAAGGCGCTCTATGATTATTATGAAATGACTCAATATCTTGAAAAAAGTCTAATTGACCGCGATGCCTTTGCATCGTTGGATAAAATCCGCAAAATGGGAGCGGGCATCATAGGCGCTCATGCTGATGAAATCGGTTTTGGTTTCAGCACCACCTTTGGTTTGAATATCGCCGCCTTTGGATTGCCCTTTAAAAAAGGGGATGAGATTCTTCTTTCAGACATTGAGTTTCCCGCCAATGTTTACCCATGGCTGGCTTTGAAAGAACGGGGAATAAAAGTAATATTATTAAAATCCTCCAATCGTGTTTTTGATATCGATATTTTTAGGCGCTCTATTGGGAAGAAAACGAAGGCGCTATCCCTTTCTTTTGTGCAGTTCTTTAATGGATATAAAAATGATTTAATCGAGATAGGGAAGATTTGCGGAGAGAAGGGCATTTATTTTATCGTTGATGGGATTCAAGGTTGCGGAGTAGAGGCGATTGATGTGCATAAAGCGCAAATAGATATTTTTTCATCCGGCGCTCAGAAGTGGATGTTATCGCCATTGGGGACAGGGTTTTTCTATATCAGAAAAGAGCTTCAAAACGAAATAACCTTTCCGTTTGCCAGCTGGCTTTCGGTCGATTGGAAATTGAATTTCACAGATCTGTTTCATTATGATTTGCCATTTTTTTGCTCTGCCCGCCGTTTTGAGATGGGAACTTACCCTTATGCCCATGTTTTTGCCATGGAAGCGGCGCTGAATATAATATCATCATTGGGGGTAAAGAATATTCAAAGTCATACTCATAGACTATTGGATATCCTGATTGAATTTTTGCAATCTGATAAACGGTACAGGATAGTATCATCATTGGAGCCGAAGCATCGCTCGTCTATTTTATCTTTTACGTGCGATAATGCCAAAGAAGTTCACGGCAGTCTCGCCGGAAATAAGATCATATCATCTTTTCGCGAGGGCGCCCTCAGGGTATCGGTGCATCTGTTTAATAATGAGAGCGATATAGAGAGATTGACAAAAATTCTTTCCATCAAATAGGCCAAACTCCCTGTAATACTATGGTGATACAGTATGGTGTCCCAGAAATAAATTTTAAGTTTTGTCGGATCCTCGAGGCTGTGTCATAATTCTTGAAATGGAACAATGATGATTTAATGGTCTTATGTGCCGCAAGAAGTTATCGGCAGATGTGGATTCGCCTGCGGCGAACCGCGCACGTTTTTGGAATTATGACACAGCCTCTCCTCGTCCCGATCCGCCTTGCGATTCGGGATGAGACCCGACAACTTTATTCATGGCAAACGAATGCGTCAGGTCTCATTCTCCCCGACAAATTCGGGGAGAATTAGGACCTAACGCAACCATTAGAATGAATTCCGGCAGGAATGGGTTCCTGCCGGCGCATTCCGGCCGAACGCTGTAAAGAAGCGTTAGACATAGGACATTAGATTATTGTTGCATCCGATTTTTTATTTTCATATTTTGAATACGTTATACTAAACAATATATTTCGGGGAGAACTAAATGAAGTTCAGACAGGCTTGGGTAATTGCCTTTATTATTCTGGTTTTATCAATGGTTGTTTCGGGTCAAACCACATCCTCACTTACGGCTGAGGTACAGGTTTGCACCGGCATTCAGGAACGGATGCCGACCGGTATGGCGGATAGTCTTCCGGCTAATGTCGGACAGGCATATCTCTGGTGTAAAATAATCGGAGCCAAAGAACCGACCACTATCAAGCATGTATGGTACTATGGAGGAGCCGAAAAATCATCAGTAGAGCTTCCGGTCAATAGCATTAGCTGGCGGACATGGAGCGCAAAGAAGATTCTGCCTAATATGACGGGTGAATGGACTGTAAAAATTATGGATGCCCAGGGGAATTTGATTAAGGAAGTGTCATTTAAGGTATATTAAGGAGTTCTTAGCCGGCGATCATCAATTATGCTTTTCACCCGGCTTTCCGGAAAGTCGGGTGAAAATATTTTTATTGAGTGGGCGCATGGTTATGCGTTCTCGATGATAATCAGGCATTTTCATAAACACTTTCATCACGGCGTCGGGAACCCTTTCCCAACGCAATGAATTCCGTCAGGAAAGGGTTCCTGACGGCGAGTGAAAGCGGTAACTATATTGCACTTATGCGGTCACTTTCTGGATGCTGGATCGAGTCCAGCATGACAGTTCCGGCGTCCCGTTACTTAAAAATATACTTTTTCCTATTGATGAGGATTTTTCAACAAGCCCGGCGGGTCGGCTACCATAAAAAAATAACATGGTGTATCAAATCTACGGCGGCTGACCCCATTTTAGTCACGGGTTTCGATATCTGTCTTGTTTCGGAAAATATTTGTGAGAATTGCTATATTATTTTTCATAGCATTTTCTGACATTATAAATGCTCAAGAATATCATTCGGTATATTATCCAGAGGGGATACCTTATCAATTCCTCCCAGCTTGATTGCCTCTTTGGGCATGCCAAAAACCACTGAGGTGGCTTCATCCTGGGCTATGGTATAGGCGCCGTTTTCCTTCATTTCCAGAATTCCCTGGGCTCCATCGGCGCCCATTCCAGTTAGAATAACGCCGATAGAATTGCTCCCGGCATATTTGGCCACAGACTTGAATAACACCTCGACCGATGGTCTATGCCTATTGACTAATGGTCCTTTAGCCACTCTTACAAAATAATTGGCGCCGGAACGATTCAACATCATGTGATAATTTCCCGGGGCTATCAGCACCTTTCCCGGTACGACGGAATCGCCATCTTTGGCTTCAGCGACTTCAAGGTCGCAAATTTCATTCAATCTATTGGCAAAGGAACGGGTGAAGTTCTCCGGCATGTGTTGTACCACGACGGCGCCGGCGGAATTAGCGGGCATGACCGATAGAATCGACTGCAATGCCTGTGTACCGCCGGTCGATGCTCCAATGGCAATGACTTTATTGGTCGTTTTGCTTAACGCCAGTTTTTTTGCAGGTGTGGTCAAGGTGGAATCAGCTGTTTTCTTCGTCAGTTTTACCTGAGAAGCCGCCTTAATCTTTTCGATTAGATCGATGGACATATCGCCGACGGAATAAGATGCTCCGGGTTTGCACATAACATCAACGGCTCCGGCATCAAGGGCCTCTATTGCCAGATCACCCCCTCTGGGAGTCAGAGAGGAGACCACGATTGTCGGCAAAGGGTAATATTTCATTAATTTCCGTAAGAAGGTTAGACCATCCATCCGTGGCATTTCAATATCAAGAGTCAAAACATCCGGCTTAAGTTCCACAATTTTATCACGGGCAATATATGGGTCGGGAGCGGAACCAACCACCTCAATAGCCGAATCGCGCGACAATTCGGTCGAGAATATTTTTCTTACAACCGCCGAATCATCAACAACCAATACTTTTATGCTCATAATGCTCTGCTTCCACGGAAAAGACAGTAATTACCGGATACTGCTCAATGATATGGCAGGCAAAATCCTTATTCGCGAGCGATGAGAAGAACTCCTCTTGATTGAGTTCCTGAACTTGCGGGGCGGATAAGTTAAATAATGCCTTATGACCAAATATTTTGGTCAACAGCTGTCCCGTTATTATATTTAAAATTTCTTTAACCGCATCAATGTTTTTATCTTTATCTTCATTTTCGTCCATCTCTTCCCCAAGAATGTTGGCCGAAAGCTCCCGGCACATTTCCAGTGGAAGGACCAAGGAAACATTTCCCTCCATATCTCCAGCAAAATGTATCGAAACGAGAATCAATTCAAAGTCGTCAAAAGAAACACCACTGGTAAAATCCACAGGCTCAGGGAACAGAAATGCTGTCTGCTCAAAAACCTTGGAGACAACTTCATTGATTGATTCCTTGCGATTGTGATTTATCATGAGCAACCTCCAAAATTTTGCCAATTATCTGACCGACATTTTCGGGAGTGAATGGTTTTCTAATATATTCCCGGACACCTTTACCCTTGAGCTCATCAATTCTTGCGGCGCTACCATCAGTTGAAATAACAATAACCGGAATATCCTTCAGCAGGCCGTCGGCCGCCATGGAATTAACCAGCTCAATGCCGCTCATTTCGGGCATATTAAGGTCGGTTAGGACGAGGTCAATCCAATTGCCATGAAGGCATTCCAAGGCCTCCCGACCGTTCCCGGCCTCAAAAATTTGGTTAATTTCCAGCTGGGTCATTTTTAGCGTTTTGACCAAAATGGAGCGGATTGTTTTTGAATCATCCACTATCAGAATATTAAAGGCCATTATTTTCTCACCTCCTGGCCATTCCTGGCGGCAGGCATATCCTTAAAAATATTTTCTATATCTTCAAGAGTCATGACTGTTTGGCTGACCGCCAGCTCAATAATATTGCTATTTACATTCATTCTGGCGGCGGATTTGTCGCTGAATTGATATTGCAATTCGTCTCGACCATAGCCAAATCCCTCCATCAGTGAAATTGAATCGGCAATATGCACGATATCAATGGCAGGCGTAATATTAGGAGCTGAATCGGGGCTATGATGCCATCTTATACAGTCTATTATCAAGGCGGGGAATCTCCAATTCTCGGCAATAAGAGCTCCTAATTCAGCATGGTCAATTCCCATAACCTCTTCTTCAGCTTTTTCAAAGGTGATTTTCCTGGAATCAATAAGCGATTGCACTTCATCGAAATGGGCGGATACAAATTCTCCAATTACAGCTTTGCCTATATCATGCAACAAGGCTCCGGTATATATGGAACCGGAATCGCGGACACGCAACAAGGCGCAAAGGGCCTCCGACATTAAGGCAACCGCAAGGGAATGTTTCCAGAGTTTTTCCTCGTCAAGGTCATATCCGGGAATGGGCTTTTTCAAATTCGAATATATTAACGATGATATCGCAATCTGGAATATCCATTTGGTTCCAAGCCTAAAGGCCGCTTCAGAGATAGAATTGACGGGATTTCTAAAGCCAAGGAAGGCGGAGTTGGCCGCTTTCAAGACATTGGCGGTTAGGGCCGGATCATACTGTATAACCTTGGCAATATCCGCCGAGGCAAGCTCAGGGTCATTTAGGGCATGCAGTAACCTATTAGCCATAACCGGCAATGTCGGGAATGATGTTATCTTGGATACAATCTGTTCTTTAATATTCATAATTCGGCCTCCCCCCTGGAGGATTTTACAAGCAAGCGTCCTGTATCAATCTCAAAACGCAGGGTTCTTGAAATTACTCCGCCAACATCATTGGCCTTTAGAAGAATATTATTTTTCCAAAGGATTTTACGGAGGATAAGAAAGTTTCTTTCGCCAATATTAAAAATTTTATTTTGGTCCATTAGTTGTGAGCCTCCCGCGGCCTTGACAATGATGCGGCTCTTTTGGGCGCCCAGAGAGAATAAATCCCTCAACAATGCCGGAACACCGGTATCGGCAAACATGGCCGGCTTAGCCATTGCTTTCTCCGGCGCAATCTGCGATAAGGGAAGCATATAATGAATCATGCCGCCTATCTTTGCGATCGGATCATAAGCGGTTAATCCGATACATGAACCCAGGGAATAGGTTATCATGACATCCTCGGGTTTGGTGGATACCTGATAATCAGAAATACCAATAACCAATAATGCCATTGTCTTATTCCCTTAAATAGATTGAGGGTTTAATGCATTTAAATTCGGAGGAAAGACCAGTTATGCTTTCAGCATGTCCGACCATCAGATAACCACCCGGCTTGAGCAATCTGAGGAATTCGCCCACCATACTTGTTCTCACTTTTTTGTCAAAATATATCATTACATTCCGGCAAAAAATCATATCAAGCGGTCCCCGAATGGGAAATGGAGGAGAGGAGAGATTGAACTGCCGAAAAATCACCAGATTTCTCAGGCTGTCATTGACAGAATAAATGGCCTTTGCATTATCTTTCTTTTTTGTAAAATATTTATTTCTGAGTGGCTGAGGCACCGGCGCAATTTTATCCTCAGTGTATTCGCCCCGAAGGCAAATTTCTAGAACACGCGAGGAGATATCAGTTGCCAGAATTTTGGCATCCAATCTTCTATTGTATATGGTTTCCAAAAGCTCGATTGCCATTGTATATGGTTCTTCGCCTGTCGATGAGGCCGCCGACCACAGGCGAATCGATTTGATTCCGCTCTTAATCCATTCATCAATAACTTTGCGCATGAGGTCGAAATGTGACGGTTCGCGATAGAAACTGGTTACATTAGTGGAAATGGCATCCACCAGGTGCTGAATTTCCCCTCCGCTGGCGTCATTGACAACATGATCAATATAGTCAGAGTAACCGGGAATTTGCAGGTGGCGCATTCTCTTGGCAATTCGCGCCCGCACCAAGGCCTGCTTATTTTCTCCAAGAGTTATGCCGCTCCTGTCATAAATAATTTCCCGAATCATGTTGAAGGTAGAATCGGATAAATTATCCACACAACAGCTATCATCCCTATGATGAGTTCCCCTTTTGTGCTTAATTGCCATCATTTCAATACTGCCTGTAAAAATTTCTCCAGCTTGGCCTGAATATCTTTTGGGTTGAAGGGTTTTATAAGATAGTCATTAGCGCCCGATTTAATTGCTTCAATAACCTTTGCTTTTTCCGCTTCGGTGGTTACCATGACCACCGGGACCTTGTTATTGCCGGCGCGGATCTTTCTTACAGCTTCAATACCGGTCATGGTTGGCATATTCCAGTCCATTAAGACCAATCCAATATTGGCGGCATCTTTAGCTAAAACATCCAAGGCTTCCTGGCCATTGGAGGCTTCAACGATATCGTTGATTCCCAGTTTTTTTAGCGCCCCGGTAATTATTTTTCTCATTATCTGTGAATCATCGACTATGAGCACCTGCATGTGCAACCTCCTTTTCAGGTACCACGGCGGGTCTAAAACTGACCGAGAGAGCAAACTCTCCCAGCTCACTCTTAAATGGTATCGTCAACCAAACCGTATCGCCTAGATTATTAAGTCTGTAGATGCTTCCCCTAACCACGGTTGGAAGACTTAATGATATGGCATGTCCTTCGAATTTGGCTTTGGCATTTCCGGCAATAATATTTACAAGTTCTCCCACACCATCAATAATAGAAGAATCCACCCCGCGAAATTCCATGCCGACCATTTTGCCAACGACATTCAATGCCGTTTTGACAGGAAGTTTTAGCGCTACAATGCCCTGAGCCGTTCCGGAAAGACCAATGACGCCAATAATATCCGGTGTGCCTTTAGTATCGTCATTCAGCACGGGGGCGCCTGTTTCAATCGTGGTCTCGAGCATATTCTCAAATGTCTCGGCTACTGACTCGATGAATGGATTAATGTTCTCTGCTTTCATGTAATTACCCCATTTTTTTGGGTTTGTTGAAAAAACCTTGTTTTCGATTTGTTGTAAGTCAAAACCCGCCTGCGGCGGGTGGTTTCGATACTGTGTCGAGCCCACAAGGGGCTCAACCTACTTTTTCAACTCCCTTTTGGCAAGTTCCGAAGACAACGCTATTTGTGCGGTTATTTTATCTATAAGTACCACAATCGGACCAAGCAGGGTCTCGGCGACACCCGTTTGCGTATCAGATACTCTTAGTATCGCTCCGGGGAAGATAGTATCCATCACGATGATTTGTGCTTCTCTATTAGCAAATATCCTCTTGCGGATGTCCTTGCCTTGTTCTTCAAGTGTCTTGATTTCTTCTTCCGCTTCAAGTATTTTAAAATTAACCTCCATCATCCCTTCTTTTTGGGCCGGCGTCAGCATTGATATGCTTGCCTTAAGCTTCTTATAGACAGGGAGCATTTTTTTAATTGTATCTTTATTTTTATCTATGGTATCGGTAAGTCGTTTGAGTTCATTTAGCAGGAAGCAATCAATTCCAACAACCAGCAAGGTTTTTACATTTCCCTTGGAGCCGACCTCTCCTACAATTATTCCTTTGGCGGCATAAATTTCTCCGCCAACAGCCCTTCCCTCACTGCAATTCACTTCACCGCTGGTTTTGATATTTGACTGAAAGATTTCCTTTTTGACAAGAATATTACCATGACATTCAATCGTTGCATTTAAGATATATTTGGCAACGATTTCACCCTTAACCGCGATTCTCTTTGCGGAATTTTCATTTATGCCTTCATGGGCATAGAGATTACCGCCGCAGATAACATCGCTGGCATAAATCAAACCCTTTACTTCAATATCACCTGAAGCTTCAACATTGAAATCAGACTCAATATTGCCGTCAATAATTACCTGTCCATTATGCCGGATATTTCCCGTATCTTTGCCGACATCTCCTGTAATGTGTAAGACCTCGTCGATATCGACCATATTGCCGACATATTTTACTCTGCCGGCACAGGTCGCCCGGAATCCTTTTTCATTGCCGTCCCAAACCACATGCTGTCCGCCGCGCAATTCAACTTTTTTGGCGCGAGGGACTTTTATCGGCATGCCCAGTACATCAACTCCATCGCTTCCTTCTTCCGGCGGAATGACTCTGACAAGCAATTGATCTTTTTCAACCGACCTTCGTTCCATTTTCTGTTTAAAATCAATTCGCTTGGTGACCGGGTCTATTTGATACCCTTTGGCGAAGAAATCCTCAGTCCATTCTAATCGCCCGTCTTTGGGCATGACCGGCTGAGTTCCGAAGGCAATTGGAAAATTCGAGATGGCTTCATTGGTTTGCGAAATCTTTAACTGCAGGCTATTGATGGAGTCAATATCCGGAGCCGCCTTAACCCCCATTTTCTCAAGATGCTTCTTAACTTCATCCATAAAAGCGGGCGATTTTATGACTGAAGTCTCACACGACAGGAACATCCCCATTTTGTCTTCCGTTATTCTTAGGTCAAATTGACCATCTATTGCCGCAGAATTTTTCTCATCAACGGTTGCCATTACGACCCTGTTTTCTCATCGGGCGCAGATTTCAATTTGCGCCCGATATGTTATGCGTCCTGATATAGTCCTTCCCAGCTGTTCAGTTATATCCAATTAATTACTGTTATCTGCATACCTACAGAACTTGGTCTGCATGGTGCATTTTCTTGGTATGTTGTTGCATCTGCTTTCTCAATTGCTGTTTACTCTCACTTTTTGGGGAAGCAAATGTATTATAAGCCAAATTGGCGTCATCATCTTCATTGGCCCGATATTGCAGCCGCATTTTCCCATTCGTACCCTCAACAATTAGGGTTAAATTTCTCACCATTTCCTGCATCTGCTGAGCTTGGGCGGCAAGTTGTTCGCCTGCCGATGATGATTCCTCGGCACTGGCGGCATTCTGCTGAGTGATATGATCCATTTGGGAAACAGATTCATTAACTTGGCCGATGCCATCCGACTGCTCAGCGCTGGCCGTGGTGACCTCATTGATCAATCCGCTAACCTTTTTAACGCTGTTCGTTATTTCGTTTAAAATATCTACCAGCTCTTTGGTCACCCTAACCCCGTTGTCGGCGTTCTTCTGAGAGCCTTCAATCAGAGAACTGGTATTTTTGGCCGCTTCGGCGCTGCGTTGGGCAAGATTGCGTACTTCCTCGGCTACCACAGCAAATCCCTTCCCAGCCTCACCGGCTCGCGCCGCTTCAACGGCGGCATTGAGGGCCAGTAAGTTGGTCTGGAAGGCAATTTCATCGATGACTTTAATAATCTTGGCGGTTTCATCGGATGAATGTTTTATTTCCTGCATAGCCGCAGACATACTCCCCATGGCCTTGGCCCCTTTGTCGGCCGCGGTGGAAGCGTCGTTGGCAAGAAGATTGGCCTGCTTGGCGTTATCGGCATTTTGTTTGGTCATACTGGACATTTCTTCCAGCGCCGATGATGTTTCTTCCAGCGAAGAGGCTTGCTCGGAGGCGCCCTGAGCCAATGACTGACTGGCTGAGGCAACCTGCGCCGAGGCTGATTCGACCTGATTGGCGCCATTGGTCAGATTTTCAATGATTCCCTTGATCGGCTTGGCGATTGATTTATCGAGAACAATAGCGATTATCACTGCTAGGATAATGCCTACTCCGGCAAATAGAAATGAGATTAGCAAGACCCGCTTGACATCACTCATGACATTGCTTTCCGGCACAAAAACGGACAATATAGTCTTGGCATCGCCTCCCACATTCCCCTGCCGGTCAACTGAGCCGTGACCATCATATACTTTGGCATAAACAGTGAAATGTGCGATATTGTCATACTCCATGTTATTTACTGTCAATTCATTATTGCCGGCCGTCCAAGCGCCATAGGATGACCCGCATTTCAAGGGTGAGCCAATATTTCCTGATTCAGAATGACTGATGACAAAATTATTGGATTTATCCACCACTGCAATTTTTAAATCGTCCAACCCCTGAGCCTTGGCTTCTTCGGCAAAGCCGGTAATTTGTTTTTGGATTGCCGCCCAATTTAAATAAGCCACAAATAATCCGCAGACCTCACCGGAGGAGTTTTTGGCCGGAAAGCTGTACTGCATTGTAGCGGGGAAATCATCCCCCAATCCCTTTAGGATATTATTTGAGACTATTTCCTCAGAGGTCGAACCTTTGGCCATCAGATTAGAGGCATTTTCGATTTTCATACCGTTAAGCGCCCCGGTTTTTCCTGCAAATTCACGGGCGGCGTCGGCCACCAGAATTGTACCAGTTTTATCAGCCAAAATTAGCGCCGCAAAATCAGGGGCTTCTTCCAACATGGAAGTGAATTGGCTTTTCATCTCATTGATTGTGCTAAATTCAATTGCCAATCCGTATATATCATCTCTTACCCAATCATGAAAAACCTTGGATTGACCGGAGAGAAAAGTATTAATGGTCCTGGCGCCATTATTGGAGATCAACTTCATTAAAGCCCCATGGCTATCTACCGACTCGGTTTTATTATACTGATAAGTTGCAAATACAATAGCAATCAAGGGCAATAATGAAATCAATATACCGGCAAACAGCTTGAACCTTAAACTCTTTGATGTCCATATTCCATTCATATTCTTTCAACCCTCCTTCGGTGGGGGACCCGGCCGGTCAAATATCCGGCCGGGCGTATCATTAATCTGGCTTACAGGGTTTCCGGTTTACCGGCGGCCTTTCTCTCTGATATCCACTCGGTGCGGGTTACGGCGGCTTCATCACCCGGCATACTGCTTATCACATTGAAATAATCCAGTTTGAATTTGTCTCTAAGAACATCAACTTCGGGCTTACACTTTACAAGATAGACTGTCTGCACTGATTGATGGTCAAAATCTCTCCA
>JAGVEJ010000179.1 GCA_020058225.1 Candidatus Zixiibacteriota bacterium
ACGAATGCGTCAGGTCTCATTCTCCCCAACAAATTCGGGGAGAATTAGGACCTAACGCAACTATTAGATAGATGTAAATATCCGTTGGAGACTTCCTACGGCGCGGTAAGAGGTTTTTCAACAGTTCCTATGTATCAGGGGGTATCCCTTAACAAATTGGTCTGACTCAATATTTGCTGGACCAAGGGGTCGCCACGATTTATTTTATAATTGGCATGCATCCGCGTGGCACGAATGATATCGCTGTTTCTTTGAATTTCTATCAAAGCCTGCATCAGTTTTCGGTAAGCATACCCGCTGTTGGGGTTGGCCTCAAATGCCGCCCATAAATATTTAAGAGCCTCCTCTGTTTTGCCCTGATAATATTTTGCCAGTCCAAGGTCCTGCATGTAAAATAAGCTGGAAGGGTTTCTCTTTAGAAGAGCGGTTAAAGTGTTTTCCATCCTTACAAGAATGGCGGTAGCTTTGGCCGTGTCCCCTTCCTTTTTATAAATTTGTGATAGGGTGACATAGGTCTGGAAAAATTCCGGATATTTATCAGTTATTTCCAAAAGGAAACTCTTGGCTTCTTCAGGACGTCCAACTCTTTGCAATTCGTCGGTTATCCGCAGAGCATTAAATGCCAAACCCATCATTACTCCAGAGGCGTTTTCATCCCGATAGATATTATTATCATTAAGGCCATCATATTTGTAAACGGTATTGAAAAGATGAAGACCATGATCCAAGTCTATTTTGCGGGCTGGGGGATTTTTTACCAAACGATAGACTACCCCGTCAGCAACTGCCAAATCGCGCAATTTAAGTGGAGATTCCGCATAAGGCTCTGAAGTGAAATAGATAGGGACTTTCCAATCGTTATTGAGAACCACCTCATCAACCATCATATCTTGAAGTTTGACAACCCGGCCCTCATGGGGCATTGGCACCAGATATGTCTGGCGTTTTCGAGGGCGGTCATAAAACATTTCTTTGGGGCGCTGAATTTCTCGTCCATCATATTCATAGGTTTCCCAAAGAATTTGTTCGTCCTTCAGGCCAATTGGCACATTGTACTGGTTTTTCATTTGGTAAACATACCAATCAGTATTAAATAATGATAGATTGACTACGCGGACATCTTTGCGGAGGTTATATACTTCTTGAACGCACCAGAGAGGGAAGGTATCATTATCACCTGATGTGAATAAAATGGCATCCTTTTCACATGATTGCAGAATATTATAAGCGTAGTTATAAGGATAGTAATTTCTGGAGCGGTCACTGGTAAAGTAGTTGTGTGATATGGCCAAACTCGGCAATAAGAGCAAGACCAGTGAAACCATCATTGCCGGTCTCTGGAATTGAATTAACTTCGCCTGAGAAGTTTTGGAGCGGATAACTTCCATAATAGCCGCCGCTCCCAAACCCATTGCCAGCCCGAAATACATGAAGGCGGGCGTAAAGAAATAATCTCGATTTCGCACTTCCTGATAGGCATCACCGGTGGTAGAATTATACATAATGCCATCGGCAAAGTTCATATACAAGACAAGCCCCACTGATCCAAGTAAGAGCAAGACAAGAAAGGGTAGTCCTATCTCGAGTTTTTTTCTTATGGCGTACCAAATTCCAAAAAGCCCCATTGGAAATAATACCAGAAAGGCTTTGGGAGAGCTGTATTGCTCTTCAAAATAGCTCCAAAATCCCATATTGGCATGACGCCCGAATTGATTTCCCCATTCGGCGCGGCGAGCAAACATTCTTTCCACCATGGATTCGCGGCCATATTGTTTTCTTTCAAGAAAATCGACAAATATTTTGTAACTACGATAAGCGGAATTTTCGTTAATCATGGGTTTTTCTGCAGCACGGATGGGGATGAATAAATGAAATGAAAATCCAATTACCGCGGCCAACATAATAATCAATCCGGTTCTCCAATCCGAATCTTTGGCTTTGGCGGCTATAAGCACTATAAGTAATATTCCGCCGATCAAGCCAAAAATAAATTCATGAAACCCTACCATTATCATGGCAAAGGAACCTATTCCAATAAGAACCGGCCAATTAATATGTCGATATATAAAAATGATCAAGGCGCCAATGAGCAATACTGATAATCCCATAAAAAGCTGATAGGCGCCGGTCTTGTTGGCAACCAGTATAATAGCCAAAAGCTCCGCTACGAAGAATCCGCAGAGAGCTACCCAGGCGCGGGGCGGCGCATCTTTTTTAAGAATAAAAAAGATTGCGGCTATCGGTACTATAAGAAAAGTGGTCAGGTGGATGGCGATACCAAGCATGCCCAAATAACAGGCAAGGACAATGATTCTTTCGGCTTTACTGGTACCGCGACTGTCAAAAAATTGAAGCATCAGCCAAAAAATAATTGTCATTGTCAGCATGGATAGGCCATAGACTTCAGCTTCAACCGCATTTCCCCAGTTGGTGGATGAAAAAGCCATCATGAGAGAACCAACGACACCGCCGGAATAAGCCACTACTTTTTTCCAGCCATCAAAAACGGTTTCTTGATACCAATACTTGATTATTCTAACAAGAACCAAGTATCCAAAAAGGGCGGTAAGAGCTGAGGAAATCACCGAAATCAGGTTTATTCGGAGGCAAATATCAGCGGCTATAGGGAGGACAGAAAAGACTCTTCCAATAACCACAAAGAGAGGGGAGCCGGGTGGATGAGGGATGCCAAGTATATAGGCGCTGGCAATAAATTCGCCGCAATCCCAGAAAGATAGAGTTGGGGCGACGGTCATTCTATAAATTATAAAGCTGAATAGAAACACAAAACCGCCAATAAGGGCATTCGTTCTATCAAAACCTTCACCAAACTTGAAATCTTTTATCACCAGCTAATCCTCCTAAAGCCCAAAAGAAATATTTCCGATATATATTATACACATAACTCAAAGCTAAAACGATTGGCGTAAATATAAGAATATTAATCTAATTCACAAGAAATTTCTGAATAGACTGGTATTCGAATGGGATTGTTTTTGGATATAAAATTAAAACGGAGGTGCGGAATGTTTGTCTGGTGCACTCTTTTGTTTCTCTTGGGGATAGCGGCATTTCTTGATTCCATCTTCAATTATGGTGAGATATTCAGGCAGATAAACTCGGTTCTTTTTATGCTTATATCCCTTGCGCTTCTAATAAGAACCACTACGAAAATGAAGGCAAGGAAAATGGAAGGATATATTAATCGAATCGAGAATCTGGAGATACAAATTAGAACCATAAGCAGTGAAAAAGAAAAGGCTTCAACCGGATATTGATATAATTACCCGGGCAAACGATAACCTTCCAATTCCTGCAATTTCTCTCTTACCTCTCCATTAAAGGGGTAGTCATTATATTTTTCCAGAATTGTTTTATAAATCAGGGCGGCGTCATTTTTTCTGTCCGCCGAATTGAAGTAAATATCTCCCTTTAACTTAAGGCAATATGGATAAAAGTGATTATCCAGATGATCTTTTTCCATTTTCTCAATTATTTCAAGGGCTGAGGCAATATGGGAATTGGCAACATAGTGGAGCGCCAGTCTATAATTCGTCAAGCCAACTAAAGGCGTATCTCCCTGCGCCATAATTGCTTTCAATTTGGCCTCGACTGAATCGGGAATTTCGCGCATTTCATAATAAATGGCGTCGGCATAATTGGCCAATACTTCTGGCGATGTTTCGGCTGTTTCTGATATTACGAGGCTGTTTTGCAGGGCATCATTTACATAGAATCCGCGTGGATATTCAGCCATTAATTTTCTGAAGGCCAAATCAGCATCTCGGTATTGATACTTAAAGAATAAAATCAATCCCAAATGATAATCTATAAATTCTTTTCTTTCGGCCTCCGGTTCGGCGGCGCGCAATTTTTCGAAAATACCAGCCGATGAATCAAGCTTCCCCTTGACCAGATATAATTTGGCTATTTCGATTGGAGCAGAATAAGTATATGGCGCAAACTGATAATAATTGGCAACGGAATCGTAATACATCTTGGCTGAATCAAGATTGCCGAGTTTATAGCGATAAATATTTCCAAGGAGTAATAGGGCTTCCGCCTTATCTCTGGCTTGCGGGTAGTTTTTAATGATCAGGTTATATCCGGAAATAGCGTCGCTGACCATTCCAATTTCCGTCAATGCTTCAGCATAATAGAAACGATATTGGGAGTGAATCCAATTTGACGAATAATTTTTTTCGATATATTCCGATGTCTTGATAACCTGCTCGTAAAGTTTTCTTTCACGGCACTGCTTGAGGTATTGAAATATTTCATTCCCTTGATGTCCGGTTAGAGAATCGAGATGGATGCAAATATCAAAAGCCTCAATGAATTGATTATTCTTTATATATGCTTCTTCAAGTGTCTTAAGGGCAAAAGTATTATTGGGGAGTGTATCAAGAATAGTCCGGAGAGCTTTGATAACAAGAGGAGGAGCCCCCGGGAATCTAATCAGCGAGCTTAACCTTCGGTCAACATCCGGAATGAACATGGTATCGGATTGAATTGCCTTGAAATATTCCATCACAGCTTCATAGAATTCACTCTTGCTCTCATGGATTGATGCCGCCTCAAGGGCAAATAAAGAATTTTGTTTATATTCCTTGCGGCCGTCTTCAATCAACTTCATTGCCTTTTGATTGCCTCCGTAAGAAATTAAGGCTCGAATTAGGGAGTTCTGAATTTCCTTATTACCCGGGTATCTTTTTAGAATATCATTGGCTTTTATTTCTGCAAGGGAATCGTTTCCCATTTTCAAGTATGTATCAAGAAGTAAATAATGATTATAATAATCATCCGGCGATTTTTCTATTTGTCTTTGGAGCAAAATTTCGGCTTTGGGAAAGGCTTTCAACTCGAGGTAACAGGTCAACATCAATTCGATGACGCCGCGGTTATCCGGTTCGTTCTGATAAATATTCTCAAGAATATTTATGGCGCTGATATATGCCCCCTGCGCAATAAGCTTCCTGATTGATGCCAGACGGTCAGTTTTTCCTTTTTCAAGAGGAATTTGGCCTTGAATCACTTTAGGTGATGTAGGCTGGCTGATATTAGGGATATTTTGTGCAAATATTGCAGGCGACGTAAATAGTAATATTACGGCCAGTATTGCTGTTGAACAATTAATTTTCGGGCGCCGGTGGGACATAAGTTGATTTTTCCAGAAGAGCCTTAAAATATGCTTTGATATGTTGTTCATATTCGGCTGGATAACTTTCATTCATGAATTGACGAAGTTTGTCTTCGATATCCAAATCCCCCTGAAGCTGATTGCCATTTAAGGACGAAGGCGAGTTTCTGATAATATCTTTTCCGACTTCCGCTTTTCTCTGTTCGGTGAAATCTTTTCTCTGTAATGTTTTGGTAGCATCAAGCATCCTCGAATATACTTTGATCTGTCGTTCGAGGGTTTCCGCACCGACATTTCCACTGCCGAGTTCATCGATAATTTTTTTCATTTCATCCGAGATGGCATCAAGCCGTCCTAACACTTCTTTGCTATTGCCAAATTCCTTTTGCAGTTGCTCCAACGATTTTCTGATTCCTTCCTGCTCAGCGGCCAATCTTTTCATGGCCTCGCCATTGCCCGGGGTAACATCTTTTGGACTATTGCATTGCCCCTGGGTTTTCTGGTTGAGCATATCCTGTTTTTCGCAAAGTGAATTCAATTTTTGTGATGGCTTATTGCATGAGCCGCCCTTATTACAATTGCTCTGCGCTTCGAGAGCGTCAAGCATCCGAATCGCCGCCCGATTTAAATTGAAAAGAGATTCTTGCTGAAAGGTTTTCCCTTCGGTTCCTCTTTTATTGGCAAATTTATCCACGGCAAGGTCCATGTTCCCCATCGATTTCCTTATCAACTCTTCCAATTCGGCCGCGATAAAGGGAGATTCTTTTCCCATTTCAGTAATTCTCTTGGCCAATCCACCAACTGATTCTTTCAGAATCTGCTGTTGGGCGGCCAGATCACGCAAGACCTCTGATTCCCATTTGATTCCAGTCGCGTTGTCGATCAATATTTCCTGATTTCCCGACAGATAATTTAAATCATCAATAGCTTTGCGAATTCTATCAGCGACTTCATTATCATTGCCTTTGCACATGCTTGCCTGCCCCTTTTGCATGGTATCAAGCATGGATAGCAATTTTGACAGCGCCTTTTTTCCTTCATCAAGGGCCGGTTCTTTCTTAGCCGATGATAATTGCTGGGACATGTTGTCCATATTTTGTCCGGCGTCATTTTGCTCCACGGCGGTACAGAATTTGTCGGCTTCTTCGGCTTTATTATATGGGATATCTTTCAGCATATTACGAAGTTCTGCGACCTGTTTTTTCAAATTCTCCAGCTGTTCTTTCACCTTCTGCTCTCCGGGAGCCAGCGTGGGGAGTTTTTCTTTATTGGCTTCGGAAGTATTTTGATTCATCTTCTCCTGATTGGCGGCAATCTCCTTGGCCATTTCGGTCAGGGCATTGACCTTCTGCTCAATCTTCATCTTTTTCAGAAGGGCGATGGTTCTGTCGAGCCTCTTCATTAATTCTTCCTGTGATGCCTGAAAATCCTTCATGGCTTGGTCAAGTTCGTTGGGATCCATGTTTTTGAGAGCTTCCATCAGCTTTAGACGGGCTTCTTTCATTTCCGGCGTGGCCACTTCCTGAAATAGTTTTTGGATTTCCATCAGCTTCTCAAGAATTTCTCTGTTGGAAAGGCGATTTTCTTCCATCTGATTGATCATCTCGCTCATTTTTTTGGCCGCATCCTTCATCTGCTCTGCCAGTTGCTCATCCTTATTGGCAATATCTTCAATCTCTTTTTGATGTTGCCATGATAGTTTTTGGTCAGTCCCTTTTTTCTCCTGTTCAATTTTGCGAGCAAGATTCTTCATCCTCTCGGAGAGCTCTTTGTGAGATTTTAAATAATCCTCCGCCTTATTAATATTTTCGTCCTGTGCCTGCTCAGTCTGTGAAATTATTTCATCAAGTGAAGGAAGACGGGCAATATAATTGCGGGAAACCGAAATCTTTGGGCCGCTGATTCTATCATTGTCGGCCAGTTCGAAATGATATTGAACAAAATTTGCCGGCTGAAGATTAAGCGGCTCCACATCCCATGCAAAATTTATTTCTCCCTCGGTTTTAATTCTGTCCGTAAAATGCAGAACTGCTACATTATCCTGTCCCATCTCTCCCGAGGAAAAGATATTGTATTTTAGAATAAGGGACGAAAATCCATAATCATCCGATATTCTCACCAGCAATGGGACAATCATATCTTCGCCAAGATTGATGTCGATTCCCGGGCGAATTACTTCAATGACGGGATATTCATCCGGGACGGCAGTAATATGGTATTCTATCGGGTCGGGGTTTTCCTCTCCTTGCTTATCAACAAGATAAATGACATAGCGGCGATCTTTGTCTATCTTGAATGATTGCTCGGCTGTTAAACCGTTGATTTCGAAGGGAGAGCGCGAGGAATCATTAAAAATCATTTCCGCCTTTTGCACCGGTAGATTAGTTTCAATTCTCATATTAACTCTAGTGCCAATAACGGCAGAGATTGAACCATCATTTTCATCGATGACAGTCGGCGATAAATTGGTGTAATCAGGATAGTAAAGAGATAATTTTATTCCGGTTACTCGAGGACGATCGACAACCTCAATATGGGCGGCAGGGGTAGTTATTCTGCCGGCCCGGACATAATAATCAAAAGGGCGTTTGGCCTGTTTGATGGTCGTGATTATTAATGCCGAATCTCCCATGGATGAGGCGGCCTTTTTCAAACTTTTAAGCTCGACATCGGTTTTTTGCCAATTTCCATCAGAAAACTTGTAAAATATGGATGCCTTATCCGGAAACTTGTCTCCCTGAATGATGGCGCCAATTTCGAAATCCCGGTATTTAACCGCAATGGTATCACCCGGATAGGAAATCAATTTATATCCCAGGGGAGGAGTGATCAGCTCTGTTGGGCGGGAATAGACTTTATAGGAATAACTAAAAAAGCCCGGGAAGATAACCAGAAGCAAAATGGCCAAACCTATTGCCAGACCGGCGAATCGCAGATTACGCCAGATTGGGTAAATGGGGACAATTTCATTAAAATTTAGTCCGCGACATTTTTCCTCAGCCCGGATTAAGGTCGCTGTCATAAGGTCGGATGAAAACCCTTGGGCATCTCTTTCCCCCCACTCTGCGAATTGAAGAGCGGCAATTAACTGGCCTTTCAATTCCGGGAATTTATGCTCTAATTTCAGAGCCGTATTTTCAAGCGAACTGCCGAGAAGGCGCGAAAAAGCAAGCCTCCAAAGAATATAAAGCAGTCCGGCGCAAGATAAGACCAAAAGTGATATCTTAATTCCAATGGGCAATATGACTATGCCGGCAACCAGCGAAAGCAGTATGATAATTGCCATCAATCCGGCAATTGCGCCCAATATTCCGGCTAGAAAGAGAAGCACTCTCTCTTTTATCAGGGTCGATTTTATTCTTTTCTTTAGAAAATCTATTTTATCCATCTTGTCCATTATCATTCTTAATGCGTAAGGGCATAAATCAATATATTCATTCCCATTTTAAGGGCCGCCTCTCTTTTTTCGGGAGGATCATTATGTACTTGAGGGTCTTCCCATCCATCTCCAATATCGGACTCATAAAGGTAATAAATGGCGACCCTTCCATTGATTATAATCCCAAACCCTTGGGCAGGCTTATTGTCATGCTCATGAATTTTGGGAGGCCCGGCCGGGAGGTCATAATAGCTGTGATATATGGGATGATCAAATGGTAATTCCACAAGTTCCCTTTCGGGAAATAGCTCGGAGATTTCCTTTCGAATGATTTTATCCATGCCATAAGAGTCATTTATCAGAAGAAATCCGCCTCCCGATAGATATGTCCTCAGCCTTTCTTTTTCTTCGACAGAGAATTTCATCACTCCATGACCTGTGGCAAAAAGAAAGGGGTATTGAAAAAGGTTATTATCCATAATCTGTATAACCTGTTCTTCGGTATCAATCGGGATATTGGTATTCTCTTTGATAAATCTGAGGAAATTGGGAATAGCTGAACTTCCCCAATACCAATCTCCGCCTCCGCCATAATGCAGTCTTGCAACGGTTACCGCCGATGGATTAATCTGCCGGGGAGAAGCCATCTTTAAAGGGATTTTTAACCGCGAAAGAATGGCATCCCTATCTTGCGCTATCGATTGGCCAAAAAGCGCGAAAATTAAGCCAAAAACAAACAAGTAAGCCCTAATCATATCATTACCTATATAACAATATACTACTTTTGGGGCAATTTCGGCGAAAAATAAAGCCAATTTACAATAAAATAAAGTAAAATGCCTCTTGGCTTGCCAAAAAGCCAAGAGGCGGGGAGGGTTATGTCTAAAGTCGGGAAAAAGATATTGGACTTGTAAAATATAGCGTCAATCTCCCAAAATGATGATTAATAAGCCTTAGGCTTATTAATTAGGGAATTTTATGCTTTTATAAAGAAAGCCTAATTCCAAACTGATTAATTGGCCTATTTTCAAAGCTTGAAATTATGCGCTGAAAATTAAGCGAAATCTTTTTTACCACCGGCTTTACAATCGACAGTTCAATATAATGATCACGCTTAAGATACGACATATCCCAATTGAAATCGCCGGTAAATTCAAAATTAAATGTTGTCCAAAGTTTGAAAGAATTGATGGAAATGATTTGCAGAGTTTTTCCCCGGTCATTCCATGAATCATCAGCGTTGCGATATAATGATATTTCATTGGTGATCGGGTAAAATCCGATAACTTTGCCGTCAAATGATGGCAGTGGGTGGGCATTTTGACAGATTAACAGAATCGACATTGTCGACCAGATCAATATCGCTCCGATTTTCATCCGGCACTCCTTTTTTTATGGTTAATAGAATTAATTTTCGCCTTAGAGTATCTTTTTTATGTAAGGATAACAATAAGTAAATTATGTATAACTAATAGTGCGATTTTATTGAAAGATGAACGCTTTTGAGATATATTGAGCAGATGGATAAAACAGTTATGGATACCAGATTGGGTGTGGTTTTTAAAGCAATATTCCGATTGTGGCGGTGGTGGGCCTATCCGATAATGCTATTTATGATTTTTCTTGTAATTTTGATAATTTTGGCTGAATCCTTTATAATCCCTGCTTTTGTTTATTCGCTATTTTAGCAATATGCCCAAAGATAATACTGCAAACACGAGCCCGATGAAGTCATTATATTTGAAATATATTTTTTTGGTATTATCCATTCCGATATTTATCACCCTGACTGAAATTATATTCCGAATAATTTCGATCGATTTGGAAACTCAAAATATGAGTTTTTTCCAGAATCCGGCGAAATTGCCGGAATTGTTTGCGAAGGATAGGGAATTATTCTGGAGATTTCGGGTCGATATTGATGTCGACGAAAAATATTTTGATGGCGCAAAAGTCGCCATCAATTCCGATGGAATTAGGGGCAAAAATATTCCGCCCATATCAAAGAAGACCAGGATTATTGCCTTGGGAGATTCGCAGGCCTTTGGCTGGGGTATAAATGAAGATGATACCTTTATTGGACAATTGGGAGAGATGATAAAAAATGATGGCAACTTATCAGAAATTGAGATCTACAATGCCGCCATTCCGGGATACAGCAGTTTTCAGGGGAGAAGATTCTTTGTCTCCGACGTAAGCGCTATGAAGCCGGATATAATCCTTATTTTATTTGGCTGGAGCGATCATCAGGCCGCCCTCAATAATACTTCTGATTATGATATTGTGATGCCATATACGGCGATAATCGAAATTCAAAATATATTTTCTCGCTTGAAAATTTATCAATTCTTTAAAAGTCTAATAGTTACCTCAGATGAAAATACGATAACATCTAATTCCACTTACGCCAATTCCAACCCAAGGGTTTCAGTCGTTGATTTTTATAATAATCTAAATGTGATAGTCAATTATGCTCGGTCGGAGGGAATTACGCCTATATTGTTGACTTCACCATCACCGCCAATGGAAAGTGGTCGGGACTCGGCAAGTATGAAGCAGACCGTTAATCTGCATAATATCTATAATATGCAGGTGCGCCTGTTGGCAAGAAACGCTCAGTCGCCTTTGATTGATTTGGCGGCTGAGCTTGGGAAATTTGATTTATTATATGATGATGCCTTGAATGCTCCTATGAATCTCAATACTCGCGGGCACAGATTTATGGCCGAATCAATAATTAGCTTTTTCCGGATAAATCCGGATATTATTAAATAGTAGGTCGAGCTCGACACGATGTCTGGAAAACAGGTCTCAAATCATTGATATGATTTTATATTGACAGTATCGAGCCACCCTTCATATTTTTAAGAAATTATTATCGAAAGGATTCGCTTATGTTTTGGGGATTTGCTTTACTGGTTGCCGGCGCTTTAATGCTTTTATCAAGATTGGATATTATCCGTGGAGATTTCTGGGATTATTTAGTCCCAATAATTCTTATCGCCCTTGGCGCCAAAATGATAATCGAACGCAAGCGTCACTCTTAATGTCCGATTCAGACGATATTCTCATTGTTTTTCGTCCTGCACATAAGGGGATGGAAAAATTCTGGGGGAAACTCGAAGCTGAATTACTGGAGACTATCTGGGGCAATGGCCCGATGACTGCCAAACGAATGCAGTATTTTATTGGTAAACGTCGGCAATATGCCTATACCACCATTACAACGATGATGAATCATTTGGTAAAAAAGGGAATACTCTTTCGAACCAAAGAGGGGCATTCATTTCTTTATTCTCCTGTAATGAACAGAGATCAATTTTTGAAATATGCCGCCGAATCGATGATTTCCGGACTATTGGCCGATTTTGGCGATACAGTGACACCTATAATTTCTAAAATTGCAATTCCGAAAAAGAAAAGATAATTGGCCGGAATTCATGGGGCGCATGGCCATACGCCCCTATTATGCTTGGGTTTGATTTATGATGCTTTCAATTTGAAAAAGGCATACAGCGCATCATAGACCTCAAATTGCCTTTCCAGATTTTTATTATCATCCGGATATATAATTGAATATCCCCGGGCAATCGCCTCCAATCCGGCGGCATAGGGATTGCCCGCAAGCTGGTCAGTATCGGCCGCATTGATGACTTCAGCCATCGCCAATAAAGCCGAATCTTTCAATTTATATTTTTCGATTATAGATATGAAACTGCAATGACCATCTCGGTGACCAAGCTCGACCCCATCGGTATCAAATGGAATCGCTTCCTCTTTCTCGGCGATTTCTTTAACCAATTCCTTTGCGACGAAAATAAATTCTGCCCGAGAATCGACAAATCGATTTATCAACCATGGACAAGCAACTCTGTCCACATGCACATGAGCGCGTGTAATCCATTTCATGTTCTATTTCCTTCTTATGGATAACCCTTGCGGTTATCCCGTCTTTTATCAAATTAAATGGGCTGGCGGAAGACCAGCCCATCTGATTTCACACTCAATTATTTCAGACCATGAAAGGCGCGGCTTATATTCCTTTATTCACTTTTTCTTGATATATGGGGTTGACCACATTCACCTTGAGATTTTTTCCTTCTTTCAAAGTAACCTGGTCTTTGTGCAGTAATGCGCCTGCCACGCCTCCGGCAACGCCGCCGATAACAGCGCCTTTGGCCGCATCCTTGGTCTTTCCGCCGGTGATCGCTCCAATGACTCCGCCGGCGGCCGCACCGATAGCGGCATCCTTGGCGATACTGGTGCCCTGGTCTCCGGGACGGATAACGCCGCTACCGTCATTGGTAATAACCCATCCAACCATTGGAATCGGTTTCTCACCCGGAAGAAGCAGGCTGGTGAATCTGAGCTTGATTAAAGCTTTTTCGCCGTCGGCTTTGCCGTCACTAAGATCAGCAATTTCTCCTTCAATCATGGCGCCATCCGGCAGATTAAGCACTTGTCCTCCCTCAGCGGGACCTTTGATTAAGGCACGAAATTTATCGCCAACTTGATTTTTGCCTGTCGCAAGCTCAGTGAGAAGGGAAACCTCAATAGCGCTGTTTTCGGCCAGCAGAAGGGTTTTAATTATCTCCGGTTGAGTCGGTTTGGGTTCTTCTTTTGTGGTTTCTTCTTTTGTGGTTTCCTCTTTTGGCTTCGGTTTTGGCTTCGGTTTTTCTTCAGCCGGTTTCTGAGCTACTTCTTCTTTGGAAGCGGACGGCTCAGTCGTGGTAGTTGTATCAAGCAGGGTCTTTTCGTTGACATCCTGAGGAAGAGTTGATTCCTTGAGCTCGGTTTCAGTTTTTTCTTTGGAACTGCATCCGGATGTTATGATTCCGAATAGCATTACCATCGAGAGAAGTCCGAATAATATTGCTATAAAAATTCCGGACTTAATCCCTTTTGTCTTTTGCATTTTTACCTCCTGCATAATTAATTCAATAAAATCAAATCCTTTTAGAATGGTTATTTTTCTTTAACAATTCAACAAAAAAAATGTTCAGAGAGATTGTTTATTGGGATGCCAATTCATAGGTTTTATGCTTATGATTAGCATTTGAAATGGGAGATAATGCGACAAAATTTTGGGGTTTACAGGCAGATTGGCGCCGGGCCTCCCATATAAAGATAGTTGATTAAATATGTTACATCCTGAATATTGAAATTACCATCGCCATTGGCGTCGGATTCTCCCGCACAGGTTGGTGGCGGACCTCCCTTATAGAGGTTGCTTATCATGGCGGTCACATCGAGAATATTCACTACGCCGTTATTTGTAAAATCCCCGGCCAAATCGCAACACGATTCCGATAGACGGGCAATCTGAAGTTCCTCTCCGGAAGCCATATAGGCATAATCCCCCGAAACCGCAATTTCGCTAACCCAACCATATTCGCTCGCCTCGCCGGCTGGCAGCATCAGAGCCGGAATAGTTATATCATAAAAATATAATCCGCCGGCCGAGCCCACAATAGCATAATTATTCCACAAATCTATGCAAAATCCATCATCGTCGTACATATCGTTATTAAGAAAAATTGGCGATGAGGGGTTCGCAATATCGAAGGAAAATATCGAACCTACCATAAGCTCGCCCGTCCATGTGGCCAAATAGGCGTTATCCCCGGAAAGGACTATATCGCTCGGTGTTTCGCCAACCCATGCGGCTCCTTCAGGGAATGGGGAATAGGGATCGCTAACATTGATGATTCGAAGATGGGGGATATAAGCATAGTTGCCGCGCACTGCGACATAATCGCATCTCCCGGGAATACTGCTGACTCGCGCCGGACTCTGAGGATTCGAAATATCATAAATCCAAAGGGAGTCATATCCTCCGATATAGGCGAAATCATCCTGAATCGCAATGCTATATGACGCCCTTGATAATGGCGTACCGCTTATAAGATATGGATTATTGTCGTCAGCGACACTAAATATTTCGAATAGACCGGTATTTGTATAGGGATTCCATGAGTAGCCGGTTATATAGGCAAAGGTGTCTCTTACAACTATTTCCAATCCGTTATATGTCAGAGGAAGCTGTCCCAATGTAAGGGGATTGGAGTTGTCGGATGCATCGACAATGCTAAATCCGGTCCCCGCGACATAGGCGCGATCGCCCACAATCTCCACGCATTGGGAATTATATGTTCGATAATCGCCGATGAGAGAAGGACTGGGCGGCGAGGAAAAGTCTATTATTATCAATCCCTCAGAATAATCCGCAACGAAAACCATATTATTCTCGGCATATAATTTCTTGCCATTAGGCTCGGCGTAAAACCCCGCAAATACCGGAACTTCCGGATTGGCAACATTTAATACCGTCAATCCGCTATTGCCCGCAAGAGTCTGGCCAGTCAAAAAAGCCAAAGTATCCTTGGCGAAGACTCCATAAGAATATCCCGATGTTTGATATCCGCCTAATATATACATATCATTGGGGTGCGGCGCCGCAATCACTTGCAGACCATTTTCATCGCATGCGGCGTAAAAAAGGCCGCCAATACAACTTATATCATATATCCTTCCTGGAACGCTACAAAGCGCTATAAACGACGGAGCCTGAGGATTGGCGACATTTACTGTGGCCAATCCAAATGTCCCTCCGACATAGGCGACAGTATCCTTCGCATATATGCAGAATGCATTAAGATTGCTATGATTGAGACTGCCTTCAAGATTGGGCGATGCCGGCGTCGAAATATCGACAATATAAATATTTCCATATCTCGCCGACAGATATGCATAATTGCCCAAAATGAAAACATCGGTGATATATCCCCCCGGATTGATTCCCCCAACCAGTATTGGGTTGGAAGGTTCGCTAATGTCATAAATCCCCAGTCCCCCCGACCAAAGGGCGACATAAAGATAGTCGCCTGCAATCATGGATCCCAACGCCATACCGCTGTCGACTAAAATTTCGCGGATAAGATTAGGATTGGCCAAATTACCAATATCAATAACCGCGAGACCCTTACTCATCGAGCAATAGGCGTAGTTGCCATTTAGCGCAACATCCTGCATTCCAGACATAAGAACGCTTGATACATATTCGGCGCTAATATCCGCGACTGCCGCTTGGCTAAAACAAAAAATCGCAATTGCCAGTAGAAGCGAATTTCGAATCATCTTCTTCATGATTGCAACCTCCCGGGTAAGAATTGTCGATATTTTTCAGACGCTCTATATCTTCATCTTCGGCAGTGAGGGAAATGCCGACAAATGAAAAATCGAGAATAATCGTC
This sequence comes from Candidatus Zixiibacteriota bacterium, assembly GCA_020058225.1. Lineage (GTDB taxonomy): Bacteria > Zixibacteria > MSB-5A5 > GN15 > PGXB01 > JAGVEJ01. Next base: position 15,773 of record JAGVEJ010000179.1, read on the forward strand.
TTTCTATATATATAAATCTATCCGATTTTCCATTTCTGTCAACATTTTAATATTGGGCAACTAAGCGAAATCCAAATGTTGATCATTAATCACTTGCGCATGGATTACTTTATTGATTCTAATTTTTCAAGGGGATAAAGATGACTATTCGCTATTGTCACCGTCATATTCGAAACCAAATTGTTCGTCAATAATCACCCTTTCGGCGTTCTTATGATATGGGATGGCGATTGGGACCAATGGTTTCTTGCCTGCAAGTAATTCCTCGATGGTCAGTAATTGCATTTTGGGATATTTATGCCCCAAAGATTTTGAATGATATAATCCGAATGCGACAGCCTCTTTTTTCATTGGGGCCGTTGGTTCTTCAAGGGTAACGAAAATGCCGATTTCCGAGCCCTCTCGCGCTACAACATGGCCAAGGTCTCTTATATCTTTTACGGATACTTTGCCGCTTTTAACTTGAACTATGGCCCTTTTCGTGGTTATTTTATTTCTCTGCATATCTTCAAGGAAATACAGATAACCATCGATTCCGGTGTCCGCTCCCTTTTTCTTGTCTCCATAAGGACGAGCATCAATAAGCGATAAAGCCCACCATTGAAATTGATAACGATTGTTTTTCGCTAATTCTCTGGCGCCCGCAAGATCTTCCGGTTCCCCAATAACCTCATAGTTAATTCGCGGTTTAAGGCCATACTTCTTCCTCATGCGCCATTTGATAAGATTAATTGCAAGATGGGTTATATCAATTCCGATCCATTTTCGCTTAAGACCATGAGCCATTGCAAGAGTTGTACCACAACCGCAAAAAGGATCAAGAATTATATCTCCCTTATTTGATGATGCTTTAATTATTTTTTCCAAAAGAGCTTCGGGCTTCTGAGTCGGATACCCCAGACGCTCACGAGCCGCCCGATTTATAACAGGTATAATAAGCCAATCCCTTGGCGGAACGCCCGGGGATTTATCCAGATAATCCCTATATACCCATTCCGGATGCGTCTTTTCAAGCTTTATATCCAAACCTTGTTTTCCTACATAAGGCCCACCTTTTCCTCTAATTTGAAATTTCCTACCCTTTGAATCGGCGCGGTTGAATTTTTCGATTGTGCCCGAGCTATATGCCAACGCCACATCCTTCCAATTGAAAACGTGCTTATCGTCGCCGCTTTTGGTATAGAATAGAATTATATCATGCTTCTTATTCCAATATCTTTTTGAAATTTCCCTTTCAGAATAGCACCAGACCAATTCGCTCTTGAAACATTCTTTGCCAAATATTGTATCCATCAAAACCTTCAAATAATGGCTTGCCGTCGGATCGCAATGCAGATAGATCGAGCCCGAGTTCTTTAGAACTCGGCGTAATTCTATCAGCCTAATGCACATCATGATCAGATAAGCCATCATATCATTTTGGCCAAGGAATTTTCTAAAGCCGGTGATCATTTCAACCGCACGAGCTGGAGCCGTTTCAACAATTTCAGCGTATGTTCTCTCGGCTTCATCAGTCCAATGCCAAGTGTCGCCAAATGCCGTGATTTGAGCCTCGGATGGTTCGCCACTGGGTTCTTTGAATAGTATGTTGTAATCCGCTTTAGAATTAAAAGGTGGGTCTAGATAAATTAAATCAACGCTCTCATCCGGTAGATATTGACGAAGAATATTTAGATTTTCGCCATAAAAAAGTCTATTTTCCAAGGATTTTCTTGCTATCATCTATCGCCTTTGTAATATCCATTGACAAATAAATCATTTTTTTTTGTAAATCAAGATAATTTAAACAGGAATTGCGCCCCAATTTCTCTTGATTTTTTCGCATAATTATATTAAATATTTCTCCAGCTTGAATACATGATCTGAAGTTAAGATTGGCGACGATTAAATAATGTTTGGGGCAGTAGCTCAGCTGGGAGAGCATCACGTTCGCAACGTGAGGGTCGGCGGTTCGAACCCGCTCTGCTCCATAAATTTTGGTTTAGATATGGTGTGCTAGATGGGGAGTTAGCGGCGCCCTATAACCCGGAATCCGCTACACCGGGATCGAATTCCCACCAGCGGACCGGAAATCACTTGCGTGGAGACGGCAAGCGGCAATGATGGCCGGGACCTGTGCAATATTGACGCACTAAACCCCGCCAGGACCGGAAGGTAGCAACGGTAGGTGATGTTCGGTATGTGTTGCGGGATAACCTGACTGGAGCCGGCTACCGGTGAAGCCTTGGGGTGGAAGTTCAATGGTGGGTGCACACCGTAATATTATTTTGTAGGGATTTGATTTATCAAACCCATATAACGGCAATGGGTTTTTTAAACCGGTATATAAAATGTCTTACCAAGTTTTAGCCAGAAAATATAGACCTCAACAATTTGAGGATCTTATCGCTCAAGAGCATATCTCAAGAACTCTTAAAAATGCCCTAAATCTTGGAAGATTGTCTTCAGGATATCTGTTCACAGGGCCTCGCGGTACCGGCAAAACCACAACTGCCCGTATTCTGGCCAAGGCGATGAATTGTGCGGAAGGGCCAGCCTCAACTCCATGTGATAAGTGCCCGTCATGCTTGGAGATAATTTCGGGTTCATCGCTGGATGTTATGGAAATTGATGCCGCCTCAAATACCGGCGTCGATGATATAAGGACTCTGCGGGAAAACGTGCGATACCTGCCATCATCAGGCAAGAAGCGAATTTATATTATTGATGAAGTGCATAGATTATCCGGTTCGGCCTTTGATGCTTTGCTCAAGACTCTTGAGGAACCGCCGCCGCATGTTGTATTCATATTTGCCACAACCGAACCTTTTAAAGTTCCAGAAACCATCCGTAGTCGTACCCAACGATATGATTTTCGCCGAGTGAGTGTTCAGGAATTGGCGGCGCATGTTAGAAAAATCGCCAGTGCGGAGAATATTAAAATAGATGATGAGGCTTTATTTATAATAGCCCGCAAGGCGGATGGCGCCGTGCGCGATTCGCTATCTCTGTTAGACCAGCTTGCGGCCTTTTCCGATGAGCCAATAACGGCAAAACATGTGGTGGCCGCGCTCGGCCTGGTGGATAGGCAATTGTTTTTTCGATATATAGACGCCTTGGCCGCCAGAAATGGTTCTGAAGCATTGGATATTATTGGAGAACTAATTAATTCCGGTGTTGAAATTCCAGAATTCTGTACCGGCCTAACGGAACATCTGCGAAATCTCTTGATTCTTCAGAATGCTAGGGAACCGAAAAAGCTTTTGGAACTATCCGAATCGGAATTTGAGGATTTCCATAAGCAGGCTGATTATTTCAAAACCGGTGATATCCTGCGCATGATAAAAATTCTCACTGATACAGTTATCGATCTGAAAAGCGGTCTTGATCCAAGGCTGATATTGGAAACATCAACCCTCAAACTGGCCAGTCTTGAATCCGTGGTTAATTTCGAAGATGTATTAGCCTATCTCTCTGACCGCCCTGATATGCAAATTTTGGATTCATCGCCCAACCTTTTTGGCGCGGCGGCTATAAAGAGCCCGGGGCTTGCCTTAAAAGCGAGGGATGACAAATCTGAGCTGACAGCCGCCGGCAGTATAGATATGGGTGATGTTGATATTCTTTCTGCCCGGCAGGTCAATCTGCCTATTGTTCAAACCAACTGGTCCAAGTTTTTGGAACATCTGAAAACACAAAGCCCAATGCTCTCTTCTATGCTGTCAACTGTTGAAATAAGAGAAGTCAAAGATAATGTTATCACCGCTGTCTATAATAGCGCCGCCGCAACCTCAAAGCAGGTCGTGGAGAAATCGAATTATTTGGCTACTATTTCTTCAGCGCTAAGAGATTTTTTCAAGTCCAATTTGAAGATAAAATTCGAGGTAGATTTGAATAAGAAGGCTTCCTCCTTTCCAAAGACGGTACCCCCGCCTCCGGAAAAGATTGATGCGGAAAAATTGCTGGCCGAGGATGAAAAACTTCGCAGTATCGTTGAAAAAATCGACGGTGAGATAATTGGGAAAAGAAAAATAGAGTAATAATTATAGAGGAGAATATAATGGGCAAAGGTGGATTGGGCGATATGATGAAGCAGTTCCAAAAAATGCAGGTCAAAATGGAGGAAATCCAGAAGCGGCTTGAAGAAACTCAGGTCGAGGGAACTGCCGGCGGGGGAATGGTCAAAGTAATTGCCAATGGAAAACAGGATATTTTGGAAATTAAGATAGATCCGGAAGTAGTCAATCCTGATGATGTCGAGATGTTGCAGGATTTGATTGTTGCGGCGGTCAATCAGGCCCGTCAGAAGGCGCAGGAACTTGCGAATGAGCAGATGTCGGAATTGACGGGCGGCTTAAATATCCCGGGAATGAATCTGCCATTTTAGTAGTTTGGAAAGCGGGTTTGATAATGGTCATCAAACCCCTACAAAGATAACCGGAAGATAAATTAAAATTATTGGACCCTACAGGAATATGTTTAAATCTGCTGAATCAGTAGAAAGGCTAATAACCCAGCTATCCCGTCTCCCGGGAATCGGCCGAAAATCCGCCGGACGACTCGCTTTTTATTTGTTGAAAATCCCTAAAGAAGAAGCGCTTGAGCTGGCTCAGGCCATACAGGATATCAAAGAAAAGGTTGGTTTCTGTGCCATTTGCAATAATATCTCAGAAAGCGACCCGTGTCATATATGCAGTGATTCCGAACGTCGCAATGATGTGATTTGTGTTGTGGAAGAAGCCGTCGATTTGGCCGCTCTCGATAAGGCCGAAGGATTTGGCGGAAGATATCATGTTCTTGGCGGAAGAATTTCTCCTTTGGATGGTATCGGGCCAGATGATTTGAAGATCAAAGAATTACTGGCGAGAATTGACGATAAGGTCAAAGAAGTGATTATTGCCACCAATCCTAATGTCGAGGGCGAAGCCACGGCGCTGTATTTGGCGAAACTGCTAAAGCCTCTTGGTGTAAAAGTAACCAGAATTGCCCGCGGTTTGCCCGTAGGAAGCGATCTGGAATATGCCGACGGAGTAACATTATCCCGCGCCCTTGAGGGGCGTCAGGAAATTTGATTGATGTTTTGAAAAAGAGCCATGATGGAAGAAAAAGATACGCCCGAGATTAACTCATCTTCAAAAGCCACATTGATATTTTTCATGTTAGTGACTCTTTCATTCCTGATTATTGCCTTTGCCGGACATTTGATTACAATTAATTGGGGAATTAATCCTGCTCAATTACTCCCCACGTCATTTTTTTATCTCTGGCTTGCAATTGCAATAGGTGTCATTCTTTTGGTTTATCTCAAAGCGGAAAGTATTGGCCTTTATGAAAAATTCACACCATATATATGGGGTAATAAAAGATTAATTGGCCGGACATTTTTAATTATAGCCCTATTGGGCATATTCGTAATATTTCGATTTGAGGCGCATCTTTTGGGGAATGGGTACATTCGAATTTCCAATTTTGCTCAAAGAAGTAAGCCTGTTTTCCGATGGTTTGAATTCGGCGGGACATTTATTCCCTATATCTTATATCAAATATTAAATGCCGTAGGCATCGCCAAAGAAACCGCCGCCGAATGGGGATATCAGATTGTCTCGTTTATATCGGGAATCGCCTTTGCGGCAATCCTTTTGAGTATTGCGGAAATTATCTCAAAAGAAATTCGGAAAAGATTTCATTTCGTTCTATTGATATTGGTTACGGGGTTATCCCTGTCGTTTTTTGGAGCTGTCGAAGTTTACTCCTTGCTTCTCCCACTGGCCGCATTATTCGTTTTATATTTGATTAAGCTATTCAAAGAAAAGAGCCATAAATACCTACTTATTCTCTGGATAATAACAGTAGCTGGGCTTTTCATAAACCTTCAATTCATCACGGCCATTCCGGCGGCGCTTTATGCTACAATTTGCTATAGACGAAGATTTAAGGGCGGGCTCAGCCAAATTGGATTGACGTTAGCTTTCTCAAGTATAATCATTGGAGCGCTTATTGTTTATCTGATGGCAGGCAATAGTATTGCTATTGAGAAAAATATTCTTTTCTTTTCGGGCAAATCTCCGGAGATTAATTATGGGTTATTCAGTCTTCATCATGTTATTGATATAATCAATTTGCTAATCCTGATGATGCCGCTTGTTCCGGTGTTTTTTATGCTAAAATTCGGCATTATGAGAAATTATGCAAAAGATAATATTCTTGTGGCGATTCATATACTGGCGGCCGCTCAGTTTGCATATTTATTTATTCTTGACCCCAGAATCGGAATGGCCAGAGAAATATTCACTATGGAATATTTGCTCAGTGGCATGATTTTTCTTTGCGGTTATATCTTGTTTGGCGAGAATGGTTCAAAAATATTGCCGTTAAAATATACGGCTATTATTGCACCCGTATCGTTTGTCCTGATTTTACCGGCTCTAGCAGTGCATTTATCCTCGTCATTGGCTGTGGCAAGTCTTGATAATTTCTTAATCTATAATGAAACCAAATATGAACCGGCCCTGCTGGCAATGCGTGATTATTATTATTTAAAAGGGAATTATTCCGAGGCTGACCGACGCGAGCAATTGATAAATCCAAGGGCTAAGGGCGTCTTTGAATCACAGCTGGTCAATGATCTCTATGCTAATGAACGTGTCGATGAGGCCTTTGCCTATGCTACTCGTTTGGTAGAGCGTGATCCATACAATGCCACCTACCGTATGCAATTGGGCAATCTTTTAAAACATTTTCGAAAATATTCCGAAGCGCGCCGCGAATTTGAAACCGCTATTGAATTAGACCCATATCGCGCCGATCTGTATCATTTCCTGTCGGAATTATACCGCGAGATTAAAATGGAAACGGAGTGCCTGAAGGTGCTGCAAACGGCGGAGAAAGTCGATCCGGAGAATCCGACAATTTTGGTTGATTTGGCAGGGTACTATTATCGCGCCGGAATTTTCAACCGGGCTGATTTCTATGCCGAACAGGCCATACAAATAGACAAAGGGCGGGCGCACGCCTATATGTATAAAGGATTAATATCTGAAAAAAATGGAAACTCCAAAAGGGCGTTGGAGTATTATTACAAATTTCTGGAGCTGGGAGAGCGTTTTCCAGAGGTTACCTTCATTCAAAAAAGAATCAATGAAATAGAATTACAGGAACGGGGCGTTATACCTTAGTGGGATTATAGTGGTGTGGTGTCCCAGAAATAAATTTCAAGTTTTGTCGGGTCACAATTTCGGATTCGCGATTGCGAATCTGAAACCAAGATGGACTTCCCCCGCAAAAACGGACAGTAAGTTAAGTTGGTTCTGTCATCATTTCGAATTCAATCGGGCTTTTATACCCGAGACTCGAATGACGGCGTTTACGGTTATAAAACATTTCAATATAATCAAATATCTTCGATTTAGC
>JAGVEJ010000180.1 GCA_020058225.1 Candidatus Zixiibacteriota bacterium
GAATGAAAGAGTTTCAGAAATGTTATGAAAGTATTCATAACCGCAAGATATCTTTTTATAGTATTGGCTGATGTTCTGAGCTTCACATGGTCAGCATATTCTTGGAATAGCTCATCAACCCTTTTATCAAGAGGAGCTAATCCTAATTTTTCCAGTCGCTGGGAATTTTCCATGGACTCAATCTTTTTCTTGAGATCCCGGGCTTCATTCAGATTTCCGGCTCTTATCCATTTGTGTTTACCTCTGTAGGAAACAACCAAATAATAGACCTTTTCCCCGTTTGCAGATTTTTTAAAATGGATACTGGCCATACAAAAATCAAAAAAATCAGTTAGAACCTTGTTAGAAAAATACAGAATCGGCGAGGGTTTTGTCAATAACTATTTACAAATCATGGAGATAATTTGTTAGAAGAGATTATATCGGAGAGGCTGGGATTCGAACCCAGGGTCCCGTCGCCGGGACAACGGTTTTCGAGACCGCCCCGTTCGACCGCTCCGGCACCTCTCCTGAGCATACGCAAATCGCAAAGGCCAAATAATTGCTTTTTCAGTCTCTTGTAAAGGGTAAATTTAATATCCGGTAAATAATCGGAAAGACCTATTCGTAATTGAATTAAATAGAAAGATGGCTTACGAGTCATTTTTTTTGTGGAGGTCTAAGCTTATAAGTCGCTAAAGCCAAAATTGTGATTATCACCTCGGCAATCGTTATCCAAACCCGATTTATCAATGCAATTGAGGCCGCCACCGGCCCTCCCAAATGCGGCGCAATAATCGCCGACATAATACCCTCACGCACTCCCAGTCCTGCCGGGGAAATTAGAGTTATATAGGCTAAAATATATGCGGTGATATATGCGCCCGTGGATATATAGATTGGTATCGGCATATCCACAATAAGAGCTTTAAGGAAAAAATGGAATGATAGGCCAAATAGCGCCCAGTTGAAGATATACCAAATTAAAATGCTTATTCGATTTTTCATATTTGGTTTGTATTTTACAGGTTCTTGCTTGAAAAGCTTGAGAACCTTGTTCAAAGCCCATTCCAATCCATCCGGTCGGAAAAACAAAATAAGAAAGACGACAACCACTACCGCCATAAAAATGTAAATAACATCCCGATAGACTGCTAAGGTGGCTGTACTATCTCCTAATCCCAGAGTCAGGGGAATTAAAATAAACGATGCGGGTAGGGCATAAGCTTGTACTAATGCAAAAGAGGCCATTGAAATTGATGGCGCAATGCTTAGCTCTTTTGCCAAACCCACCATGCCGATTACCTGCCAGACCTTGCCGGGAATATATCTTCCCAAATTGGCCAAGTAAACCACGCGAAAAGATTCATATAGCTTTATTTGAATACCAAATCCCCTGATCACCTCGCGCCATCCTTGACTTCCGCATAAATATGCTCCAACCAAAGTGGCCGCCGAGATAAGGGCGTAAAACCAATCGATACGCCAATCCCATTTAGCCAGTTGTTCACGGTTATTATATATGGTGCGAAATAATATATAGATGATTATGCCGGCTACTATCCACCCAAGAATGTTCTTAATTAATTTCTTCTTATCCATAATGAATAATTCTAATCGTCCGTAATGTCTTTATAAAAAATCCCATACTTTTTCATTCGGTAAATCAATATATGCCGGGGAATTTTTAAGTGAGCGGCCGCTTTGGAACGGTTCCATCCGAATTTATCAAGCGCATCCACAATAATTTTTTTCTCTGCTTCATGAAATGATAATTCCCCGCCGCTATTTTGGGGATGTAGAATTATTGAATCGTTAACCCCAAAGTCAAGCGGCAAATCCCCCAAAGTCAACAAATTTGATTTTCTTAAGATGACCATTCTCTCAACAAGATTTTCCAGTTCCCGAATATTTCCCGGCCATTGATATTGTTGCAATCGCAGTAAGAGCTTATCATCAATTTTTATTTTCTGCTTCGGGCTGAAGCGTCCAAAAAACTCGCTTATTAATATGGGAATATCATCAGTCCGCTCTCTTAATGCCGGTACCCGAATAGGAATAATATTTAGACGATAAAATAGATCTTCCCGAAACTTTCCCTCAGAAATTCGCAGTTTCAAGTCAACATTGGTCGCCGCAATTATTCTCATATCTATTTCCCGCGTTGACTCACTTCCAACCGGCTCAATTACCCGCTCTTGAATTACCCGCAGGAGTTTCGCCTGAAGTTCTATGCCCAGTTCGCTGATTTCATCAAGCAAAAGTGTCCCTTCGTCTGCGAGTTCAAACTTTCCTCGTTTATCTTTTATCGCGCCGGTGAAGGACCCCTTAACATGACCGAACAATTCCGATTCAATCAATTCTCTCGGAATAGCGGCGCAATTTACCGCTATAAATGACTTTTCAGCCCGAGGACTTTTATAATGTATTGCACGAGCGATTATCTCTTTGCCGGTACCGGATTCGCCGGTAATCAGCACTGTAGCATCGGTCGGGGCCACTTTATCTACCAGCGCCAATAAATCCTTAAATGGCTTAGAGACGCCTACAATATGACGGTACCGCTCTTTCCCATTTAATTGTTGCCTTAATAGACGATTTTCATTCTCAAGCTTTTTAAATTTAAGAGCCTTTTCAATCGCCACAAAGAGTTCCTCGTCTTCGAATGGCTTGGTTAGATAATCAAATGCCCCAAGCTTTACCGCCTCCACCGCCGCCGAGATGGTGGCGTGCGCCGTTATCAAAATTATTTCCAGATCAGGCTGAACCTGTTTGGATTTTTCAATCAATTCAATTCCGCTAAGGCCAGGCATTCTTATATCAGAAAGCAATAGATCGTATCTGCTTTTCTTTAACTCATCAAGGGCATGATTCCCATCCTCTGCAATCTCCACCTCATACCCTTTCTGCTTCAATTTAAATTGAAGAACACGCCTTAGGCTGGCATCATCATCGGCGACCAATATCTTTATACTCATTTACTTCCTTCATAGAGGGGAAGCCTAATAATAAATTTAGCGCCCTTTCCCAATTCGCTTTCCACTGAAATAACCCCATTATGACGTTCAATAATCGCTCTTACTATTGCCAAACCAAGCCCGGTTCCCTTTGCTTTCATCGTAAAGAAGGGGTCAAAGATTTTCCTTTTTTCGATTTCCCCAATTCCATGGCCGCTATCTTCAACTGAAAGAATCGCCTTTTCTTGGAAAACACTAAGGCTTAGCCTTATGGCGCCGCCGGAATTTGAAGCCTCAATGGCATTTAGTATTAGATTTAATATCACCTGATGCATCTTCTCAGAATCAGCATAAACAATAATACTGTCGTCAATTTGAGAGGTTAAAATCATGCCGGCCTTATCAATCTGGTTCTGAAGTTGCTTTATCGCCATCTGGGCAATATCCGAAAGATTGGTTCTTTCTAATTTTATTTCCCGTGGGCGGGCAAAATCAAGAAACTCCTTTACGGTACTGTCAATTCGCCTTATTTCTTTGGTGATTATTTCCTGAAATTCATTTTTCTCCTCTGGCGATGCTTCATCGCTTCCCAATATCTCCACTGCTCCTTTAATCGATGCCAACGGATTTTTTATCTCATGCGCGACGCCGGCCGCCATTTGGCCAATTAGGGATAATTTATGCGATCGCTCCAGCTGTAATTGAGTTTCCTCATGGCTCTTTCTAATTTTCGATTCCCGATCAATCAAGGTGCCGGTTATCAACGCTAATGCAAAATAAAAAACTATTTCGACCAACTCGCTTGAAATATCAACATGGGGATTGTTAAGTAGAAAGATATATGGCTGAACAAGAATGGAAATTATCATAGCAATGGTAAATCCTCCCCTCAAACCGAACCATGCCGATCCCATTACAATCGGAATATAACACAGCCGGCTATGTATAGCATGGCCCAGCTCTGAATGACCAAGCAATGGTTCAATCACCCAGCCATAATGTATAGCCAAAGTCAACGTTGTAATGCCGGAAAGAATGGCAATTTTGACTCTACTGGATGCCGTAATATTCATTTTCAAATTTCTATTGTTTCCAACCAAAATCCTGGCCAATTAAATTTATTTATCATTATACTATTTGAATCGACATTAGTGTAGAATATTCTACAGGAATTGAAGAATATAGTCGTTTTTCCATTACCATTCATTAATACAAATAAGATTAAGTCTATGATTATAATCATATTAGCAAAGAGAAACAAGTTGGCATGAAAATTGACCATAAAATATTTCAAATGGTTAATAACAATTCAAATAAGAAGAGGAAATTTGATATGAAAAAGCAACTTCTGCCATTAGCAATTTTGTTTTCATTGGCATTTTTTGCATTATCCTTTGCGGTTGAAACCAAAAAGGTAGCGGATAATCAGGTGGATAAACCAAAAGCTCTTAAAAATCAGACCACCTGTCCGGTTATGGGGGGACCAATCGATTCCTCTGCATATACTGATATTCAGGGGCAGAGAGTTTATCATTGTTGTCCGGCCTGCTCCAAGAAATTAAAAGCCGATCCTGATAAATATTTCAAAAAGGCCGCGGAAGATGGAATACTCTTTCAGAATATTCAGAAAAACTGCCCGATTACCGGTGAACCGATTGATAGTACAGTTTATGTCGATTACAATGGGCGACGGATATTTTTCTGTTGTAAGAATTGTATTACCGATTTCAATAAGGCTCCCGATTCCTTACTTTTGGGTATGGATAAGCCTGCCGCCGAACAGAAATTGAAGGAATGCGATCATCATGAACAGCCCGAATCGCATGAAGGGCACGGGCATTAAGAATCATATTGATTCTCAAAAATCGTATTGCAAGGAAAATGCAAAAGAAGATATAACGACGGGTTTATTGCGATTGCTACGATACCATAATGGCGGGGTTTACCCCGCCATTTTTCTTATGTATTGGCGTACTTCACCAATCCCTTCTTTCCCCCAAATTATGAGTTCTGCATTCGAAAATACATTTGGATAAGAAATTAAAAAAATCATATCTTTGGAGCGAATAGCTGATTCCATTATTAAACAGGGACTGAATAAGTCCAAAAAATAGGCGTCGGTATAATATGGATTTACTTTTATTATCAAGATTGCAATTTGCCCTGACCATCGCTTTCCATTATATCTTTCCACCATTAAGCATCGGATTGGGCATTATTCTGGTTATCATGGAAGGTACATACCTTAAAACCGGAAATCCTCTTTACCAGCAGATGACCAGATTCTGGGTAAAAATTTTCGGGCTGATTTTTGCCATCGGGGTAGCGTCCGGCATTGTCATGGAATTTCAATTCGGCACCAACTGGTCAACTTATTCCAGGTATGTCGGCGATGTTTTCGGCTCGGCTCTGGCCGCGGAAGGGATTTTCGCCTTTTTTCTTGAATCGGGATTCCTGGCGATACTTCTTTTCGGTTGGAATCGAGTCAGCCCCAAATGGCATTTTTTCTCAACTATCATGGTCGCCCTCGGCGCACATTTCAGCGCTATTTGGATTATTGTCGCCAATTCATGGCAACAAACTCCAGCCGGATATCATATTGTTGGAGAAGGACTATCAGCACGAGCCGAAATTGTCGATTTTTGGCAATTGGTTTTTAATCCATCTACCATCGACCGGCTTACTCATACCTATATGGGCGCATGGCAAGCCGGAGCATTCTTCGTACTAAGCGTCAGCGCCTTTTATCTTTTGAAAAAGAAATATCAGGATTTCGCCAAAGCATCTATTAAGATCGCATTGATTATTGCCGTGTTTGCATCCTTGATGCAATTGGTTACCGGCCATTCCAGCGCTTCAACGCTCGCCGATACACAGCCCGCCAAACTCGCCGCCTTTGAGGCCCATTATCCGGAATCAGCGCCCGCCCCGCTATATCTTTTTGGATGGGTAGATGAAGACAACGAAACCGTTATTCTTGGCCCCAAAATTCCCGGATTTCTAAGCTATTTGGTGCACGGTGATGCCTCTAAACCGGTGACCGGTCTGCGGGCATTTTCTCCCGACAAGAGACCACCGGTTAATGTTGTCTTCCAGTCATACCATGCCATGGTTGCCATCGGGATGGGCCTAATCGCCATTGCACTTATCGGACTTTTCTTCTGGTGGCGGAAGATTCTCTTTGAAACAAGATGGTACTTATGGGCTCTGGTATTATCGGTGCTAGGGCCTCAATTGGGCAATCAACTCGGATGGCTTTCCGCCGAAGTTGGACGACAGCCATATATTGTCTATAACCTCCTTCTTACCGCCGATGGTTTATCCAAAACCGTTACCGCGGGCGAGGTTATAACTTCATTAATTCTATTTGGAATTATATATATTTTTCTTTTTGCCCTATTTATATATTTGCTTAATGAGAAGATTCAACATGGACCTTCAGAAGAAGATTTAATAATAAAGGGGCATCGCGCATGAATATTGATCTAAATTCAATCTGGTTTTCACTCGTCGGCGTTCTATTCGCCGGATATGCCATCCTTGATGGTTTTGATTTGGGTGTCGGAGCATTACATCTGTTCACCCGTACCGATGAAGAGCGCAGAATTTTGATAAATTCCATCGGCCCGGTCTGGGATGGCAATGAAGTCTGGCTTGTCACCGGTGGCGGCGCCCTTTTCGCCGCTTTCCCAATGGTTTATGCAACCGCCTTTTCCGGTTTTTATCTGGCCATGATGTTCCTCCTTTTTGCTCTCATATTTCGCGCCGTAGCCATAGAATTTCGTAGTAAACAGCCCCATAAGTGGTGGCGGCAGATGTGGGACATCAGCTTCAGTATTAGTAGCATGGTCTCCGGCCTTCTAATCGGCGTGGCGCTGGGAAATATTGCCCGCGGCATTCCCCTTGATGCTCAATTTGAATATGGCGGTGGATTTTTTAATCTGCTCAATCCGTATGCCGTTATCGTCGGGCTTACCACGGTAGCTCTATTCATGATGCATGGCGCCATTTATCTGGTTCTCAAAACCGAAGGGGCTCTTCATGAGCGGATTCGGGGTTGGGTAAATAATGCCATAATATTATTTGTGATTTTCTACATTGCGACTACGATGGCGACATTACTATATATCCCTCACATGATGGAATATATCAAATCTCATCCCATTTTATTCGTCGTGGCATTCCTGAATATGTTGGCAATTGCCAATATTCCAAGAGAAATCCATCTCAGATACGACCGGAGAGCATTTCTATCTTCATGCGCCTCGATATTGGCGCTTTTGACCCTTTTTGGCATTGGAATGTATCCGTATATGATTTATTCTTTGCCCAATCCCGAGCATAGCCTGACTATCTACAACGCCGCATCATCACAGAAAACTCTGCAAATCATGCTGATAATTGCGGCCATGGGAATGCCTTTGGCATTAACATATACAATTGCGATTTACCGTATATTCCGCGGAAAGGTAAAACTTGAACCGACAAGTTATTAAGAAAATGTATTAATCTTTCAAGAAGGAGTAGTGGATGACAGAGCTTTTTATATAATTAAACAAGTTTTTTGTCCCGAAGATTAGTCATAAACATTTTCATGATTTCTCTGATATATGCCATTGAACAGGGGGGCAGAACATCTCTCTAAATTATATATATCAAGACATAATTTCTGACATTCTTCTGTGCCGGTCTGGCGGGTTTCATAAACATGTCCCTTATATAGATCCTTAAATTTGCCGACCGGTACGGAAATTGTCGAACCGCAATTGCATATTTCATGATTGAACAAAAACAAACCTTCCTCCGGTTCGTCAAAACAAGCCTGATATCCAAGCATGGAAATGGCAGGACAATTTATAAATTCCTCTCTGTTATACCATATTTTTCCGCACATGGTGCATGTCTTGAAATCCATAAAATATCCCTTTTTTTTGGTTCTAATTTCTGCCATTCTTATAATAATATCGGAAAATTCTCCCGATTATTTGCAAATAAATATTTTATGACAAAAATAATGGTTTTGTCAAGAAGATGTGTCGATTCTCGGATGTTCATTCGCGCCGGCAATATCGTTCCTATCGCTGTTTGTGGTGACGAATTTGTTGAGGCTGATGGGGGTTTGAAATAGCCTTTTTAAAATGCATTTCAAATGTGATATTAATATAATTGACTACGGGATTGAGAATTATATAATATAAATGCATGACAGAAATTAGAGATCCAATTCATGGGTTTATTACCCCTTCTGATACCGAGTTAAAAATTATCAATACTCCTGTCTTTCAACGGCTGAGAAAAATAAGGCAACTTGCAATGGCCAATTTGATTTACCCGGGAGCGAATCATACCAGATTTGAACATTCGCTGGGAACATATCATATTGCATCAAGGATGGCAGAAAAGTTATTGCCCGGGATAGAAAATGAGGAAAAACGCAGAAGTATAAAATTTGCGGCACTTCTTCATGACGTGGGTCACGGATCATTTTCTCATGTAAGTGAAACTGTTTTGGATGATTATTCAGATAACTTGGCCAAAAATGGAAAGGGAAAAATCCATGAAAAAATAACAATAGATATCATTAAAAATGATAAAGAATTATCGAAATTAATTAGCGAAAATGACAAAAATACAGTAATAAATTTGCTTGGAAAAAGCCCAGTCGATGTTGCACTGATGAAGAATATAGTCTCTGGCCCACTTGATGCGGATAAGATGGATTACCTTCTTCGAGATAGCTACTTCTGCGGAGTCAAGTATGGCGTATTTGATTTAGATAGAATTCTAAATACTGTTGAATCTTATGATGACAAATTAGATAAATATATTGCTGTTAAATATGATGGCGTAAATTCTCTGGAGCAATTTGCTCTGGCAAAGTACTACATGACTATGCAGGTTTACCGCCATAAGGGAAGATGTGTCACTGATGCGATGATAATTCGGGGATTGAAGTTGGGAATTGAAAAGGATGAAATTGATTTTCTTATTGAATTGTTTAATTATAAGAATACGCCAGAATACATTTATAATTATCTTAAATATTGGGATGATAGAATCTTATATGAACTCGCTTTTTCAAGGACATCAGGATATGCCCATGAAATATTCCATCGATTATATAAACGAAATTTATTTAAGACGGTTTTTGAGGAGAGGCTTAAAAATCTTAATCTTAGCGACAAATTTAGGGATGTAATAATAAATATTACAGAAAAAGCAAATAAGAATAAGAGATCAAGAATAGAAAAAGAAATTTCATTACTTCCCAACATTAATTGTTGTGCGGAAAATGTAATTTTGAATTCATTCACAGTGAAGTCGGTCAAGGAAATGTCTTCCGATAATGAAGGCGATATAATTGTTATAAGCAGGGAGGGGAATAAAAGATGTTTTAAAGAGGAATCTACCGTTTTTGCCTCTATTGATGAATCTATGAAAGATATCAAGGTAGAAGTTTATGCAACATTGGATAATCCGAGCTTGTCCGAAAAGAAAAAACAGGATTTAAGAGCATCAATAAGGCAGATTCTTGAGGGAGAAAAGGAGTAAAAAATGCGTATTCGTCATTTAATATTGGCATTGATTAGGCAATCGGGCGATTGTGTAGAAGGAAAAACCAATCTTCAAAAAGAAATGTACTTTATTTCTATTATACTGGGAATGGATTTGGGATTTAAGCCTCATTTTTATGGTCCCTATTCGCCTGAGGTTGAACAGGGTCTTGGCGAATTGATTGGCGCTGGTTTTGTAGATATGAAATGGAATTCTTATGGGGTCGATTCCGAAAGCGGATTCGAAATGAAAAAATATACTTATACATTAACAGAATCAGGGAAAAGACTTTCAGATATATTGGCAGGCGAGAGTCCAGAATACGACATTAAAAAAATAAAAAGCTTTGTGGATAAACTAAAAGAGATGGGTTCACCCAATTATCAAAGTTTATCATTGGCCGCAAAGGCATATTTCATTCTAAAAAAGGAGGGAGAGGCTATGAATAAAAAACAATTGAAAGAGAATATGCTCGCATTTGGTTGGAAAGTGCCAGATGAAGATATAGAATCCGCAGTAGGATTATTGAGTGAATTGGGATTTATTAAAGAGAATCAATAAAGTTTGGCAGTATATTCATATCGCTCAAAATATCAGCTTCAAACGGCATTAGTTTTTTCTTATGCTCTCCATCATTATCGGCCTCGGAAATATCGGCGCAAAGTATGAAAACAGCCGCCATAATCTGGGGTTTGAATTGTTGGATATTTTAACCAGAAAATGGAAAATAGAGCCAAAAGAGGGGAATGGGGATTATTTTTTTGCCCTAAAATCTTTGAGCGGAGAAAAAATTTATCTTGTCTGGCCGACGACATATATGAATAATTCGGGTTTAGCGGTGAGTCAAATTTTGGCGGAATTATCTGATAAGGGGCTGACACACAAAAACTTACTGATTATCTATGATGATTTCAATTTACCGTTAGGCAAAATTCGTATTCGTCCCGAGGGTTCGGATGGCGGGCATAACGGAATGACTTCCATAATATATCATCTTGGGACACAAGAGATTACTCGTCTCCGAATGGGGGTAGGGCCGATTCCAGCCAATAAAAACGTGATTGATTTCGTTTTAAGCCCATTTGGAAAAGAAGAATTAGAAATAAAAAACAAAATGCTTGAAAAATCGGTCGAGGCTGTATTATATTTGTTAAACAATAACGCCGAGAAGGCGATGAGTTTATTTAATCAGTCCCATGAAAACGGAACTGAAAATGATAACCCTGCTCCGGAATAAAAAACCGGGGCCGTTTAGAGAGAAACCTTTAACGTCCACAGGGAGGATATTGATGCGTCTTTACGAGACCACTTTTATTCTCAGTCCACAAGCAGACGATGCGACCTTCGACCGCCAGATAAAGGCTGTCGGCGATGTACTTTCCCGATATAGCGGAAAGGTTATGCGTGAATATCGCTGGGGCATTCGCCGTTTAGCTTATCCCATCAAGAGATTTACTCAGGGTTTTTATGCCCGCCTTATATTTGAGGGGAATAACAAGGCTCTATCGGAACTGGAGCGTTTTTACAAAATTGAAGAGCCATACATCCGTTATTTGACGGTTGTCTATGAAGGCAATCTCGAAGAGGAAGCAGATCATGGAACCAGCGGCAGTTATGAGGCCGCCACGGCCAAGCCTTTTATTCAACCTGAAGTCGCAAAAAAGCCTGAAGTTAGAGAACCCATTCCGGATAAGGATGTTGCTGTCGAATCCATAGAAGATAAAGCGGATAAGTTCGAAGAGAAATATGGCAATGATGATATTTAAAATCAACGAGGTATATTAAATGTCCCCGGCTATTATGCCCAGTTTAAACAAGGTTATTATTGTCGGTGTTTTAACCCGCGATCCCGAATTACGGTACACCACCATGAATATCCCCGTCGCTAATTTTAAGATAGCCAGCGGCAGAAAAGGCCACAATGGCAATCGCGATGATGTTTGCCATATTGGCGTGGTCGCCTGGCAAAAACTTGCTGAAAGTTGTGTTGAGCATCTTCGTAAAGGTCAGGCAGTATTAATCGAAGGGGAACTGAAAAGCCGCATTAAAAATGAAAGTAATGGTTCCAGAAGGAGTTTTGTGGAGATCCGGGCTCAGCGAATCCAGTCTTTAAGCCGGATGGAAAGTTTATCCGGTACTGAAGAATCGAATGAAATCGGTGAGGAATTTATTGCGGCCGGTCACAGTACCGACACAACCGGTATCGAGTCGAATAATGCAGAAGTTGCATCTTATAATTATGATGATAACACTTTATAATTTGGAATAAGAATTATGGCAGAGTTTGAAAGAAGAAGAAGGCGTGTTTGTCGCTTTTGCGAGGAGAAGTCCAAAACCATTAGCTATTATGATGACAGGTTGTTGAAACGATTTGTGAACGAAAGAGGTAAAATTGTCCCACGTAGAATATCGGGGAATTGCGCTCTTCATCAGAGAATGCTGACAACTGCCGTTAAGAGGGCAAGGCATATTGCCATAATACCGTTTACCAGCGAAATATTCCGGTAGGCGCGCAGAAGGCGTCCTGCATTCTTCAGGCCTGGATGGGGAAAACCATGCCGGAGTGGAGAAAAATCGAATTTATTTTGGATTTTTTTGGTCTATTTACAATTCTGGTATTTCCGGTTTTGATTGGTATTCCGGTCGCAGGATATATTATAGAAACGGCGGCATTGTTTTTTGTTGTATATTTTTCCTATAGGAGAAAACAATTGCTTTTGACAATTGGTTCCATAGGTTCAATAGTATCGGCTTCGATACTTTTCGGCCCCAGTATGCTATTGATGGGTTTATGGGGAATGATAATTATTCCAGGAACCATATTTGGCAGATTGATGTCAGGTGGTTTGCATCCTTCAAGAGCTTTTGCTATTTCCATGATAATATTAAGCATTGGGTCTTTAATAGTATTCTGGAGCGAGAGAGAATTAATTTATAAGTCTCTTGATAGCGCCCAGAGTTGGATTTTAGCCGATATTCAAAATGGGAATCAAGGCCCGGCAGGCTCAAATTTACAGTCGGCTGATTTTGTATCAGAGATAATCTACATGATTAAAAGGCTAATGCCTGCTTTATGGGCGCTATCAGCGGTGGCTCAACTATTATTGGCAGGCATGGTATTTTTTATTGTTCTTAAATCAACCGGAGAGTTTTTCAACGGGTTTGGAAGTTTTATATATTGGAAAATGCCATTCTCCATAATCTATCTGACCGGCATATCAATAGCCATGCGTTTGGCCGGCGCTGAAACGGTTAAAATAATAGCTGACAATATGCTCCTTTTCTTAGGGATATTTTATGCGGTGTTTGGTTTTTCCGTGTTTGAATATTATTTAAGAAAAATTCGGCTTACTTTATTTTGGCGAATTTTGTTTTATGTTGTATTAGTATTTCTCCAACTGCCCGGGCTTGTCATGGCCGCTCTAATTGGACTTTTCGATAGTTATTTTGATTTCCGGCAGGTGAAGGCAAAAATGTTAGGTTAATGAGTATATAGTGGTTCTCGAAAGTCTTGTTATTTTTGGCAAATATTTCCCATCGCAAGGGAACTGTTGAAAAAGTGTATGTTATGGCAAAAGCGCTCATTCAAGTTCATCGCCGTACCCCGACCTGTCATCCCGTGTCTGACACGGGATCCAGAATGCGGTTACTGTCTTGCACTTATGCGGCTACTTTCTGGATGCTGGATCAAGTCCAGTTCGTCAAGACCGAATCCGGCGAAGACGGACATGACAATTCCTATATTCTATTGCCCAAGAATATGCGTTTTCCTATTAATGGGGCTTTTTCAACAAGCCGCAAGCGGTGGGACACCTATTTCAAGCCTTATGACTTTTGAATGGCATGAAACCATACCCAATGCCACAAAACTTTCGAGAATTAGTATAATTAAATGAAAGGATAGATTATGAAGGTTATCTTGCGACAAGATGTAACAGATCTTGGAAGAGCGGGTCAGACAATCGATGTGAAAGACGGGTATGGAAGGAATTTCCTTTTCCCGCGTAATCTTGCTATTCCGGCAACCAAGGCTAATCTTAAAGCCATTGGTGAAATCGAAAAACAAACACAGATTCGTGAAAGAAAGCACCGCCGTGAAGCGGAAAAAATTAAGGAGAGACTGGAGAAGACCTCTCTAACAATCGAGGTTTTGGTTGGCGAGGAAGATAAAATTTTTGGCTCGGTTACTCCGCAAAACGTGGCGGAACATCTGGCCGCCCAGGGTATCACGGTTGACAAAAGGGATATTCTCCTTAACGAACCGATCAAATCGCTTGGAGTTTACACTATCCCGATAAAGATAGAAAAGGATATTATAGCAAATATAAAAATGTGGGTAATAAGAAAGGCAAGCTAATGGCGATGCTTGAAGTCAAGGTTGATGGTCTGGCATTAGACATGACCACCAATTCGCCCGTTATTATTTTGGCGCCGCTAAATATGAATAAGGTTTTGCCTATCTGGATAGGACATACCGAGGCATGGGCTATTGCCATGGAATTATCCGGCATAGGGTCAAAAAGACCCATGACCCATGATTTATTAAAAATGATAATCACGGCTCTGTCGGCTCAGGTGGAAAAAATAGAAATCACGGAATTGAAAGAACAGACTTTCTATGCCCGAGTTATCATTAAATCAAACGGTAATGTTATTGAAGTTGATGCCCGTCCATCGGATTCCATCGCTCTGGCATTGAAGTCTGGCGCACCTATTTTTGTCGACGAATCTCTTTTCAATCTCAAGGAAAGCGATACGCCCACCGATATTAGCAACGACCCGGAGTCCCTGGCGGATCGGTTGAAAAAGATTAACCCTGAAGATTTCGGAAAATATTCATTGTAGTGCCGAACTTCTGCAAAAAGGTTATTCTTTATTTCATTTTGCCTTTTATTTTTTTGGGCTTGGTTCAGGCTTTTGGCAAAAGGCCTTCTCTTTTTGATGAGGGACGCAGTCTTTTGGAATCTCATCAATATTCTTCTGCCAAGCAGATATTTGGCGATCTTTTAATTTCTGTTCCTGATTCACAATCAGCGGAGCTTTATCTCTTTTACAAGGCCAAAGCGGCTTACTATGAAGGCTCATTTGATGAAGCGCTGGGAGATCTATCAAGATTTGTGGAGGATTATTTCCAATCTCCCTTTATTCCGTACGCCCATCTATACCGAGGGAATATTTATATCCGGACGAAAAATCCCCATAGCGCGCTAACTTCATATATAGAGTCGTTCCGGTTTTCTTCCGATGAGAAACTTGATAGAATTTTGCTAAAATCGGTAGAAGGTCTGGTGGCGCAATTATCCAGATTTGAAAAATTATCTTTATCGTCTCTGCCGGATGATAGAAGATGCCTTCTTTCTATCGCCATAGCGCGAGGATTTGCCCAGCAAAAAAATTATCAGGCGGTTAATAAGTATTTGGCATCGTGCATCTCGCCGGAAGCATCAAAGATGCTAAGAGAAGCCAATCAAATGCTGAAGAAAGAGATTGAAATTGGACTGGTTTTTCCCTTATCGGGCGAATATCAAAAATATGGCGAGTCACTTCTTGATGGGGCAACCTTAATGATCGAAAAATATAATCGGGAGACGGGGCAAAAACTCAAAGCCGTTACCTACGATACAAAAGGCGAGATAATTGAAGCTGGAAAAATAATCGGCAAATTATCATTAAGTAGTGTCGCCGCCGCGGTTGGGCCTTTGACCAGTGAAGAAACAGCTATAGCTTCAGCCGCTCTCGCCTGCAGTGATCTTCCCTTAATCGCCCCGGCCGCCAGTCAGGGTGGGTTGACTGGATTGTCCTCCACCTGTTTTCAACTTCAACCGAATATAGACCGTCAGGGAATCAAAATGGCAGAGTATGCTTTCGAGCAATTAGGTTTTGACAGCTCCGCTGTTTTGACGCCAACTGCTCCTGATAACTTAAGAATGGCCAATGCCTTTA
>JAGVEJ010000085.1 GCA_020058225.1 Candidatus Zixiibacteriota bacterium
AAACCAATTATATAATCTACCATAAGTAGCAACATTATTACTATCGTTATTGTATTCGCAATAGGCTCCGGCAGCGACCCCCCAGTCGGCGGCGTGGGTTATATTGGGTATGGAATCACCATTTTGATAGCGGACCACTTTCAGATTTTCTACCATCCACCATTGATTGCCTATCTTTATTGTATGATAAATATTACCATCTATGTCTGTTACCGTGCCGGTCTCTGGTCCACAGGCGGGCGCCGGGCCGCCTTTGTAAAGAAAATTAATAAGATAGGTTAGATCTTGAATATTGACTGTACCAGAGCTGTTGACATCGCCGCAGTCGCCGGCAAATGATATTGCTGACGTCATTAAAATGATGATACCAAATAGTGCCATTAACGTTCGTTTCATAATCTTGCCTCCAAAGTTAATTATAAAAAATAATCCAAAAAACTTGATTCTTTAGTAGTTTAATAAATTTCGATGACCATGCTAACCCTACCCTGTATTTATTATAACCAAATATAATATACTGGATTAGCCGTTCCATGCAAGGGATATTTCATCGGGATCGATTTCTTATGCCGCAGGGTCACGCCTTCCCGCATGAAGCGGAAAGCCCAAGACCCAGCGGAACTTTGAAATATCACGAATATCCTCGGCAAATCAATCTCCGGAGAGGATTATTTGCCGGGATTATACATATATTTGCGATTAAAGGACTGATTATAGATTATTGGGATTATTATTCTGAACATAATGTTTCATTTTGCGTTAAAATATTAAAAGGCCGATTTTAATCAAAGATTAGAAAGGGGAGGTCGTCATGAGGAATAAAACCGTTAATTCAGCAATTGCGGCATATATTCTTACTTCCGTCATATTTATCCTAATCATATCGAACTGCAATGACCGCGAAATCACGCTCCCAAATGATGTTCCCATGGGAGAAATGCTGACACGATCAGATTGCAGAGTTTGGACCGCTAAGTACAATAATGATTTTATGGCAGTCAATGATTGCATCGAATATAAGTATCATGGCGATACGTTGATATTATATCATATTAATGCTGGATTGAATTGCTGTCCCGATAGCTCGGCAAAAGTCTACGTTCGCGGTGATACAATTGAAATTGATGAGCTCCCGATTGAGGGCCATTGCCATTGCCTCTGTCTCTATGAGCTGGTATATCAAATAACCAATTTGCCGGAAGATAGTTATCACCTTCTCGTAAAAGAACAAAATATCAGAAGTGGCGATTCCGCCATTGAATTCAATTTTGATTTGAAATCGTCAGATACGGGATTATTTTGCCTTCAGCGCGACTATTACCCATGGAGTGTTTCGGACTCACAATAACCGCATTAATTCTTCCTCACTTATCAGTTTTACTCTCAGCTTTTTGGCGTTATCAAGCTTACTGCCCGGCGTGTCGCCCACAAGCAGATAATCGGTTTTAGAGGATACCGAACCGGAAACTTTACCTCCCGCCGATTCAATTAGCTTTTTGAAATGATCACGGGAATTAGATAGGGTTCCGGTGATGACAAATGTTTTCCCGTTGATAGCGGTTGATTTCCTTGCAGATTTATATGAGGGAAAACCGACTCCGGCTTTTTTCATCTTGGCGATCATTTCGCGATTGCCGGAGTTGGCAAAATAATCGAGGATGGATTGCGCCAAGGTTGGGCCAATGCCTTCAATTGATATAAGCTCGTCATATTGAGCACGAGCCAATTTATCAAACTCGCCGAATTTTTCAGCCAGCGTTTTTGCGGCAGTTTCGCCAACTCCAAAGATTCCCAAAGCAGAAATAATATTTGGCAATTCCCGGTTTTTCGAAATTTCAATGGCAGAAAGAAGATTCTGGGCCTTTTTATCTCCCATCAGTTCAAGGGTGAGGAGTTTATCTTTGGCCAGATAATAAATGTCTGCGGGGTTTTTTACCAGTCCTGTTTCAACCAACTGAGTTGCAAGTTTTTCGCCCAAACCTTCTATATCCATAGCGCCCTTGGCCGCAAAATGAAAAATTCGCTCAATGGCCTGCGCCGGACAGGCGGCATTAAAACAACGATGGGCGGCAGAACCTTCGGGGCGAACGGTACTGGTGCCGCATGATGGACAGGTTTTTGGCATGGAAACCGGCTTTTCATTTCCGTTTCGTTTTTCTTTGATGACTTCCATCACCTCAGGGATAACATCGCCGGCGCGCCTAATGATAACGGTATCCCCAATCATGATATCCAAAGCAAGCATTTCATCTTCGTTATGAAGCGAGGCATTTGAAACGGTTACCCCCGAGATTCGAACCGGCTCGAGTTTAGCGACCGGCGTAATGATACCGGTGCGCCCGACGGAGAAGATAATATCCTTGACAATGGTTTCGGTTTCTTCGGCGGCGAATTTCCATGCCACTGCCCATCGGGGGGCACGGGAAATTTCGCCCAGTTTGATTTGTTCGGCATATTTATTGACCTTGATAACCATACCATCGATTTCATAATCAAGGCCGGGTCTTTTTTCGGTAAGCGCCGAGAAATGAGCAGAGACGCTGTCAATTCCAATTAGTTTTGCAATCTGCTCATTTATTAAGAATCCTTCATCTTTTAGAAACATCATTGTTTCATATTGTGTTGGGAGGTCAGGGATATCGTTGGATGAAATCCCATAGGCATAAAAAATTAGCGGGCGGTCTGCGGTGATTTTGGAATTGAGCTGGCGAAGCGACCCGGCGGCCGCATTGCGAGGATTGGCAAAAGGGGGTTGATTTTGTGCAATCATCCTGTCATTTAATTTGATGAAGGCGGATTTGCGCATTATGACTTCGCCGCGAATTTCGAGTAAGGGAAATTTTTGAGATACCGATGGCGATAGTCTGAGAGGAATACTTCGTATGGTCTTTAAATTTTGAGTAACATCTTCGCCACGGGCGCCATCACCGCGAGTGGAACCTACTTTTAAGATGCCGTTCTCATAGATTAGTTCCACCGCAAGGCCGTCAAGTTTTGGCTCAACGGTGTATTCAATATCATGGCCGGTTTCCAATCCTTCTTTTACCCGTCTATCAAAATCTGAAAATTCTTCTTTGGAGGTGACTTTTTGAAGGGAAAGCATACGGATTCGGTGAGTAACCGATTTAAACTCCGGCAGGGGTTGGGCGCCCACTCTTTGCGAGGGAGAATCCGGAGCGACAATTTCCGGATGTGCATTCTCGATTTTCAATAACCTGTCGAATAAAATGTCATATTCCGCATCAGGAATCTGGGGGCGATCGTATTTGTAGTATAATTCATCGTTCTGCCTGATTTGCGTAATCAGGGTCTTATATTCTTGTATTATTCTTTCTGGAACGGCCATGGCGGAAATAAATCGACGCTTTTAGCTAATGTCAACCTTAAATATGTTGGGTGGATTTTGGTCTGGCAGGGGAAGGGGGGTTAGGGGGGGTCAAAGGACACGTAGTGCTGGGACTTGACAAGAACCGCCAATTGAGTACATTTTGACAATACTTGTCCGCTCGTTCCCCTTGCTGGGACTTGACAAGAACCGCCAATTGAGTACATTCCATAACCATATCTTCTGACCGACAAATTCGCTGGGACTTGACAAGAACCGCCAATTGAGTACATTAATTGGCCTGGTTCTCTCCAGTTATCATATGCTGGGACTTGACAAGAACCGCCAATTGAGTACATTATCATAACCGTCACCGGCATCAAGAGAAATGCTGGGACTTGACAAGAACCGCCAATTGAGTACATTTTATGAGAATAGATTGCGAAGGATAATTGGGCTGGGACTTGACAAGAACCGCCAATTGAGT
>JAGVEJ010000228.1 GCA_020058225.1 Candidatus Zixiibacteriota bacterium
GCCGAGACGATTACTTTCCGTGCCACCGATCCGGGCGATCTTTTTGACGAAGATGCGGCTACTTTTACAGTGACGGCGGTCAACGATGCGCCGGTTGTTACTGATATTCCGAACCAGACAGTTATTGAAGGCAGTGCATTTGCGATTGTCAATCTTGATAATTATGTCAGTGATGCTGATAATTCCGATGCTGAGATGACCTGGACATATTCAGGTAATACTCAGTTAACGGTCAGCATTGTTAATCGCGTAGCTACTATCACTATTCCTAACGTCGATTGGAGTGGCGCCGAGACGATTACTTTCACGGCCACCGACCCAGGCGATCTTTTTGATGAAGATGCGGCTGTTTTTACGGTGACGGGGGTCAATGATGCGCCGGTTGTTACTGATATTCCAAACCAGACAGTTGCTGAAGGCGGTATATTTGCTACCATCAGTCTTGATGATTATGTCAGTGATGTTGATAATGCTGATGCTCAGATGACTTGGACGTATTCAGGCAATACTGATTTGATCGTCGAGATAATTGAACGTATCGCCACCATAGCTATTCCAAGCGCCGAATGGGACGGCGTCGAGACGATTACTTTCACGGCCACCGACCCAGGCGATCTCTTTGATGAAGATGCGGCCACTTTTACGGTGACGGCGGTCAATAATGAAGCGCCGGTTGTGGATGATATTCCTGACCAGACTATTCCTGAAGGCGGTACATTTACTACCATCAATCTTGATGATTATGTCGCCGATCCTGATAATGCCGATGCTGATATGACTTGGAGCTATTCAGGTAATACTCAATTGACGGTTAGTATAGTTAATCGTGTTGCTACTATTATTATCCCCAGCGCCGATTGGAACGGCGCCGAGACGATTACTTTTAAGGCGACCGATCCGGGCCTACTTTTTGATGAAGATGCGGCTACTTTTACGGTGACCGGGATAAATGATGCACCGGTTGTTTCGGATATACCGGATATGAGTATTCCCGAGGGCGGCACTTTTGCCCCGATAATTCTTGATGATTATGTTAATGATGTTGATAATGCCGACGATCAAATTACTTGGACCGTAACCGGCAATGTTGAGCTATCGATTACGATTGTCAACCGTGTTGCCGTTATTGTTACGCCTGACGAGAATTGGAATGGCAGTGAGACAGTGAACTTTATTGCCACCGACCCGAGTCTGGCGACCGGTTTTGATGCGGTTATGTTGACAGTTACGCCGGTTAATGACCCGCCGGTTATTACTCCGCTTGCGGATACGTTTAATGTAGATGAAGGCGGTTCGCTTGAATTTGACGTATTTGCGACCGATATTGATGGTCCCCCGCCTGCGCTTGGTTCTTCCGTTACCCCGTCCACTATGATATTTGTGGATAATGGCGACGGTTCCGGACATTTATCATTTAATCCGGATTATTCACAGGCCGGTGAGTATCCAATAATATTTATTGCTATGGATGGAATTGCACAGGACACTGAGCTTGTATTATTTATAGTTCATGATGTGGTTGTTGAACAGCCCTGCCTGGCGGTTTCCCCGGACAGCCTCGCTTATATATTCGATTATTGCGAACAGGGTAACAGCCCCGCAGATACTCTTAACTTTGATATCTCCAACTGCGGCACCGGCGAACTAAACTGGACTATCGATTCTAAACCAAGTTGGGTTGCTATTTTCATGATGTCCGGTACCGGCAATGCCAGGGTACAGGCGATATTCAACCGGTCAGGCATAAATCCAGCCGATACTCTGGCCATTATTATGGGCGATACAATTTATTATGAAGGTACTATGACAATCAGCGCCGCCGGCGCTACCGGTTCGCCCAAAGATATTCAGGTCACGGCGATGATATATTGCCCGCCTCCGCCCCCACAGGATTATAAGCTTGCGGTTTTTCCGCCATCATTCAATCTGTCTGCGGATGAAGGCAGTATGTTGATGAGTGAGGTTCTTTATATCACTGAGCAGTTGGGAAGAAACATTCCGTTTACTCTCAATCATTCTGCTTCATGGTTTAGTTTGACGCCTGCCGATCTGATAACCCCTGATGCTGCAGTTTTAATTTTTGATATTTCCGGTTTAACACCCGGTTTCTATGAAGATACGATTTTTGTAGCCAGTGACAGCGCCATCAATTCGCCTATTGCCGTTCCTATCTGGTTGACTATCAATCCGGTGGTTGCTCCGACTGATGATACGGTCCGGATTGCCACGGTTCCCGGGACACCCGGTAGCGATGTGATAGTTGAGGTTTCTTTTGTGAACAAAGAATATCTGGACGGCATAACTCTGCCGATTCAGTGGAATTCCAATATGGTGGATCTTGATTCGATTTCATTCGTCGGTACTCGTGTGGAATATGTCGATATCAAGCCGACCGTAATTGATAATATTGACAATGAAGCGCACATGATGATTCTGCCTATAACCGTTCCGCCGATTAATCCCGGACGCGGTTTATTGGCCAAGTTATATTTCTCGATTGACAACAGCGCCAACCCATCATTTGTCAGCATTGATACTTTGATTTCGATAACCGATAGCCTGGGATTTAGCGATAATCTGGGGCATAACTTTGTCCCGACCTTCATCAAGGGCGGTATTGTGATTGATACGATCACCGGATATGTTTGCGGCCGCGTGATTGATATCTACGACAACGAAATTGAAGGCGCCACGGTCGAACTTTGGGATAATTTCCCAGCCGGCTCGGTAATCTATTCAGATATGACCAATGCCGGCGGCCAGTTTGACTGCAATTCATTAACCATTTTCCCGTTTGATGCCTATGCTTATAAAGAAGGGTATTATCCGGGAATAGTGGAGAATGTCCAGTACGGCGATATCGGCTTTGATATAGTTCTCACGCCGGTTCCACCGGTTACACCTACCAATGAGTGGGTTAATTTCTATTGCGATTCGCTGTATGATGTGGATGGCGTGCAATTACCGGTCGGTTCGGTGGTTGATGCCTACGATCCGGATGGCGTTCATTGCGGAACGTTCTTTGTTACCATTCCGGGTAATTATGGTTTTATGCCGGTTTATCGCGATGACGAGCGGACTATTGACATAGATGAAGGCGCTGAGCCCGGGAATGAGATAACATTCTTTGTGAATGGTTATGAGGCCTATTCAGATGCGGATCGTATATGGTCT
The DNA here is from genome assembly GCA_020058225.1 of Candidatus Zixiibacteriota bacterium. GTDB lineage: Bacteria > Zixibacteria > MSB-5A5 > GN15 > PGXB01 > JAGVEJ01. Next base: position 3,175 of record JAGVEJ010000228.1, read on the forward strand.
GCCAACGGCGACAGCAAGAAGGTATGTCTTGAGCTGACCAGAGTGATATGCATCAATTTAAGAGCCGGTTGGAATCTGATTTCTTGGAATGTTGATACGCCGGATGATTATATCACAACCGTGCTTGCGCCGATTATGGATTCCGTTGAAGTAGTGCTTGGTTTCGAACAGGGTGGCTTCACTTATGACCCGTCCCTGCCTGAATTCTCGACACTTTGGGATGTGGATCATTTCCATGGCTATTGGGTCAAGATGACCAAGCCGGCAGAGTTTTGCCCGATCGGTTATCCTGTTTCGGCTAGTACCCCGATTGAATTGGAAATGGGCTGGAACCTTGTATCATATCTGCCGACTTATATTGATTCGACTCCTCATGCCCTGACTTCGATTATGGAGAATCTGATTGTTGCCTTGGGATTTGACAGCGTGGGTATGACCTATGATCCTCTACTTCCTGATCAAACAACCCTACATACGATGGGTCCCGGATTTGGTTACTGGGTGAAAGTAACCGAGGACGACCAGCTTATTTATTCCGATTATGGTCCGAAGATTGTTTTCAAGCAGACTTTGGCGTCTGCCGATAAAGCGGCCAAGGCCAATCGTGTGCCGACATCAGGCCAGTGGGTCAATGTCTATGCTTACGATATCGTGCTTGATGGCCAATCAGTGGCGGCCGGTTCTGAGGTGATTGCGGTTTCCTCAAATGGCACAACAATTGGCGCCGCGACAGTCCGCAATGATGGCAAGTTTGGATTTATGCCGGTTTACGGCGACGATCCGACTACGGCTCAAGTTGAAGGACTTCATTCCGGCGAGACATTTAGCTTGATTATAAACGGTACCGCTACCGCTGAGACCTTCACATGGACTGCCAATGGCGACAAGATTGAAGTCAAATCGCTGGCGAGCAAGGGCGGCTCTACTGTGGTTCCGAACGATTACAGCTTACTGCAGAACTATCCGAACCCGTTCAACCCGGCGACTTCAATTTCGTTCAACATGCCGGTTTCGGCTCAGGCCACTTTGGAAGTCTATAACGTGGCCGGTCAGAAGGTTATTACCGTATTTGACGGTATTGCCAATGCCGGTATGAACACGGTGGTTTGGAATGGCGTTGACGCCGGCGGTGAGGCGGTTGCATCCGGTATTTACTTCTATCGCCTGAAGAGTTCGGCTTTCGAGCAGACTCGCAAGATGGTATTGATGAAGTAGTAATATTACCATAAACTTTAATCCTCCCCCGTGTTAAATCGCGGGGGAGGTTGAAGAAGGTGAAAAAAGTGATAAAAACACTGATGAAAATACTGGTTGCCGGAGGATTGAGCCTTTTACTGATTTCATCGGTATGGGGTGATGTGACGCCGACTTCGGAATGGGTGAACCTTTATGGTGATTCTGTTTTAATGCGAAATTCCGGCGAAATCACTTCATATCCAATTCCGATTGGTACAATAGTAGATGCTTTCACAAAAAATGGGTTGCACTGTGGAACCACTATTGTTGATAGCAATATGGGTGTGGGTAAATATGGCTTCCTGCCCGTCTATAAAGACGATTTTACCACGCCAAAAGTTGATGGCGCCACAGAAGGCTCCCCAATTTATTTCCGAATTAATAGTCGAGTTGCCACAGTTGTGGAAAATCAGAAGATGTTTTGGAGCGTCAGTGGCGACAGAATAAAGGCCAATTTGCATTCCCCCACATTAATCAAATTAGCTGAGGCGAGTTTTGTTAAAGGCAAAGGAATCAAGCCCGGTGATACTGTTGAATTCACTATTAATATCAAAAATACCGGGGAAGGCACTGATTTCTATAGGTTGAGTTGCAAATCCTCTAATGGATGGTCAATTGCCGCTGATTCCGCATATTTCGTTGATGCGGGCGAGACCATAATATTTACTGTTACTCTTACGGTTCCTATGTCGGCTGATCCAAAAGATGATGAAACGATAACTTATACCATTACCTCGGAAGCCGATACCAGCCAGAAAATCATAGGGACTCTTAAAGCCTATTTTGAAACGACCGATACTCCTGAAGATAATGGAGCGCTTCCGGAAGGTTTCAAGCTTAATCAGAATTACCCCAATCCTTTTAACCCCTCGACCAGAATATCCTACACTCTTTCCGCGAGTTCAGTAGTCTCGCTTGAGATATTTGACCTACTTGGCAGGAGTGTCCAGCGGTTTGATTTGGGGCGTCAGGAGGCCGGCAGTCATACATTTGAGTATATGGCTGAGAGAATGCCCAGCGGGATTTATTTCTATAAGATTAATGCCGGTGAATTTTCTGATATTAAGAAAATGATTCTGATGAAGTAATCAGTAATCTCAATTCGAATTAAAGAGGGCTCCGGCAAAATGGAGCCCTTTTTTTGCCTAAAAGCCAAATATGGGCTTGATAAATCAAACCCCTACGATGTCCGGATATTTTTTTGCCAATTCCAGGCGGTTGATAAAACTGCTATAAATTAATATTTTTTTGTTGTCACAGCCTTTTGACTTTTTTATAATCGTTGGAGATATCAAATGATTCCATTCATTGGAGAGAAGTTGAATCTAAAAATATCGGTTGCAGGGAAAAGCGACATAGGGTTGGTGCGGTCAGGGAATGAGGACTCGCTAAGGGTAGATTTGGAAAATAATCTATTTCTTGTATGTGACGGCATGGGGGGGCATCAGGCCGGTGAAGTGGCATCGGGCAATGCCTGCGAGATTATCACCTATTGTTTTACAGGAGCGTCTGA
>JAGVEJ010000183.1 GCA_020058225.1 Candidatus Zixiibacteriota bacterium
AATAGTATCATTATTGGTACTATACAAATTTATAGTGAAATATTTATCCGCCCCCACCAGACTATCATTTGTTATCTCGGCCCGAAACCACATCCCCTCCGCACTGACTGAAAGCATTAATACCAATGCTACTAATATTCCTGCGGTTTTTGCCTGCATATTAACTCCTCTATTGTCGAACTCCAATTTTGCCGTATATATAGAACGGCGTAACAATTAGATATACTTATCCGGAAATTATACCCGCAAATATCCTGCCTAAATGAACATATTTTCAATTTTTACGTAAAGGACCGCAAGTTGAATCCCGCCACTTCCCCGCAGACCTTAACCGATCGAAAATATACAGAATTTGCCCCATTTTGGCAAGAAGGGAATGGGAATTGGGATTGACAAGGCGCACAGTTTGCGCCCTTGCTCACTCGCAAAATCACTACAACCTTGGTGGTAAATCCGAGCCAAGACATATATATGAAGGGATATTAATTGCACTTGCCAAACTTGTCCCGATCGAAATCGGGGAAAATGACAAATAAGAAAATTAAAAAACGAACCCATTTTCAGTAATATATTGATACACAAATAGATAGCTGTTTTATGAATGGGTTCGTTTCTTATCTCAATTAATCGCAGAAAAACACGGGGCGCATAATAAAGTTTTTTCAACAGCCCACTAAAGCCTATTAATTCAAATTGACACAGCCTTTTATCATGAGTACATTTACCATTCAATATGAATATGCCTAATAAATTAACCCTGTCCCGCATAATTCTCTCGCCTATCTTTATGTCTCTCTTTCTGGTCGGAAATCCAATAAGCCGAACGGCGGGGTTTTTTATATTTCTTATTGCCGGATTAACCGACCTTATTGATGGCCATTATGCCCGTAAATACGGCATCGTCACCGGGTTCGGCAAATTCATGGATCCTCTGGCGGATAAGATTCTGGTAACCACAGCCCTCATTGCGCTCGTATCATTGGGGTATGTGCGAGCCTGGATGGTTATGCTGATTGTCGCTCGAGAATTTTATGTAACTGGAATCCGCTCTTTGGCGGCCTATCGCGGCGCCATTATTGCCCCCTCATTTTGGGCAAAAGTGAAAACTGTTTTGCAAATGTGTGCTATAACTTTCATATTATTGGTAATAACTTTGGATACTGCAATGGACCAATCAACTCCGGTTATGGCCCTTTTTAATTTTGACCGTCAGCTGGTTTATGATATTGTGATGGGACTAACAACGCTCTTGACTCTATATACCGGGCTGGATTATACCATTAAATATTATTCAATGCTGAAGAATGCCCTTAAATGATAAAATCCAAATTAATCAAACTATTGGCAGGGGGATTTTATTCGGGATACAGTCCGATAATACCCGGTACCACCGGCACTATTCCAGCTTGGATAATCGCCTATTTTCTTATTGGAAATAATCCCAATTGGCTTTATGGCGCGGTCATCGTGACTACCATTTTCTCAATTTATATTGCCGGAAAAGCCGAACCTTTAATGGGGCATGATTCCAAAAAGATTGTCATAGATGAATGGGCAGGGATGTTTATCACCCTGATTTTAATTCCATATACTTTAACCAATTATGTCATAGCCTTTTTGGCTTTTCGGGCGCTTGATGCGGTCAAATTCTTTCCTGCCCATACGGCGGAAAAACTGCCTCGCGGCTGGGGAGTAACCGCTGATGATGTTGTTGCGGGAATTCAGGCCAACCTCTTGACAAGATTGATAATCTTTGTTATTGGTGGTATCAGATAAAAGGTATCAAATTTTACCGGAGGAATAAATGGATGTCGAGATAATAACAATCGGCGATGAAATAATCTCCGGTCATACCATAGACACCAATTCTGCCTATATTGCAAAGAAGTTGGCCGATATTGGACTTTGGGTCACCTATAAATCGGCGGTGGGCGATGAACAAAAAAGAATGGAAGAGGCGATTTATCTTGCTTTGAAAAGAGCGGATATTGTGATAACCACCGGAGGTCTTGGCCCAACCGATGATGATATTACCAAACGGGCGATTGTCAAGGTCTTCAAACGAAATCTGGTCTTCAACGAGGATGTCCTTGAAGATATCCGGCGACGATATGATGCCCGCGGTATAAAAATGCCCTCTATCAACCAAAATCAGGCTTTGTTGCCTCAAGGGGCAGTCTATTTGCCCAATAGGACCGGTTCCGCCGTCGGAATATTGATTGAGGAAGATAAAAAAATATTTGTGGCTCTTCCGGGCGTGCCTCGGGAAATGGAAATAATAGTCACCGAAGAGCTATCGCCATTTTTGGCTTCCAAAGTAAGCAAGGGTTCGCTGAGAGTTATCAAGCTCCGCACTACCGGCATAATTGAATCGGCGCTGGCGGAAAAAATTATGCATATTACGGCCAAACTGCCGGAATCAATCCGTTTTGCCTATTTGCCATCTTATGGGGGAGTCGATTTGCGGATTGTCTCATTCGGCGAAATCAAGGAATCTGCCGATTTACCCGCCGAGGAATTGGCCAAACAGCTGAGAGAAGTTATCGGTATTTATATTTATGGCGAGGGGGACGACACCCTTGAAGGGGTAATAGGGAGGCTTCTGTTAGAGAAAAACAGGACGTTAGCCACGGCGGAATCCTGCACGGCCGGATTGTTGGCAGGGCAGATTACATCGGTAGCAGGTTCCTCGGGCTATTTCGAAAGGGGCGTAATAACCTATTCAAATCGTTCCAAAATCGAATTGTTGGGCGTGCCAGAGAACATTATTGATACTTACGGAGCTGTCTCCATCGAAACCGCCGAGGCCATGGCGGCTGGCATTAGGGAGAGAGCTAATGTCGATTATGGCGTCTCAATAACCGGCATTGCCGGGCCTGATGGCGGCACTGAGCAAAAGCCGGTTGGCACGGTATTCATTGCGACCGCCTCCAAAAATGGAATCCGGTCAAAAAAGCTGAACTTAAGCAAAGACCGCGAGATAAACCGCATACGTTCTGTTTATGCCGCCCTTGAATTAATTAGAAGAACCATTCTGGAGATTGACTAATGCGACTTTTTATTGCGTTGCCATTAACCAAAGAAATGGAAGAAACTCTGGGAAAGCTGATTTTTGTCCTGAAACAAAAGGGTGGACAGGTCAAATGGGTAGCTCCCAAAAATATCCATCTGACGGCAAAGTTCCTTGGCGAAGTTGACGAAAGCAAAGTTCCGGACATAAAAAATGCCATACAAATGGTTGCCGGTAAATATCCCAAAGTGGAAAGCAGTTTCGATAAAATTGGCGGATTCCCGGATTTGGTGCGTCCGCGTGTAATTTGGGCAGGTTTAACCGGTGGGGTAGAGGCGGTTCAGGTTATAGTTGATGATTTGGAAGAAGAAATGTTCAAACTTGGATTTGCCCGTGAGGATAAACGATTCAAACCGCATATTACCCTTGGCAGAGTGAAAGAGAATTATGGTTTAGGGGATTTGGTAACTTATATCAAAAATTACCATGTCGAACCGATGACCATTGAATTGGCTCACCTTGTCTTATTTAAGTCCACGTTAACGCCGGGCGGCCCAATATACGAGCGGCTGTTCTCTGCAAAGTTTATGTAATCAATCGACATGCAAAAGCGGAATTCGAATGTATGTTGGAATTCCGCTTTTTAAAGGGAAGAATGGGGTATCTTATTCTTTGGCTATGGTTATGCCCCACTTTTGGGGATTTTCCGGTTTGGCCGTATTAAAATCAGGGAAGGAATGTGAGCCATCGGTAACATAATGAGTAATATATTCTCCCGCCTCAAGATATATTCGTGTATCCACTTTGCGATTTTTATCGCTTCCGCCGGCGTGACGCGTCATTCTATAGGTCATCTCCCAGACAATCTCACCTGAACGGGCAGATTCAATCCATCCATAATCATACATTTCGCCGTCTTTTCCTTCACCTAAAGCAAAAATATGTATTTTTTGAGGCGAGGTAAGACGAAACCTTTGCTCTATATCCTCATCATCACCAACCCTTGTCAGATTGACCAATAGACTGCCGCTTTCAGGAGCTTCATTGAAAAGAGGAATGCTCTTTGGATCAAAATTTTTCCCTATTCCGAATATGGTTATGCCCCACATCTCTTTTTCTATCGGGGCGGTAGAATTCCATCTATGGTAAGAATGAGAGTCATCGGAAATAAAATATACCATATAATTGCCTGCCGGAAGAGTAACAACACCATCAAATTTGCGGTTCTTGGACGCTCCGCCGGCATGTTCGGTATTTTCCTCGGTCATTTCCCAGACCTTTTCATCATCATCCACATTCTCAATCCATCCGTAATCGACAAATTCATCACTGTATCCAAATTCACCGATAGCGATAATATGCAGGGGGGTTTCTTTCTTAAGAGTAAACCCCTTGGACTCAAAGGCATTATCGCGAATACGAGTCAATTCAATAATTACCGGTTCCGAATAGATATCCTGATATTCCGTTACAAATTGCCTATCGCCGGAGTTTGTATTATAAATGGATAATCCATAATGCAGTGGATCAAAGGGAGGCTGAGTGTTCCAGTCATCAAATGAATGACTATCATCGGTAACATAGAAGGCTACATAATTTCCGGCAGAGAGTTCAATCTCGCCATTAAATGATCGATTTTTCCTTCCACCGCCGGCCCAGGATGTGTTCCATTTATCCATTTGCCAGACCTTTTTGCGGCTGTCAGCATCGATAATCCAACCATAATCAACAAAGACTCTATCGCTCGATGAATATTCCCCTGCCGCCATGATTTTAAGGGTCATATTTTTCTTAAGAGTAAATCCCTTTTTCGACGAATAATCGCCACCCGGCTCAGAAAAATCGATTATGGAATTCCTGCGAATTTCGGCGACAGGATTAAATTTGATAGCTAAACCTGTTGGGGCTTTGATAGTAAATCGCAAATCATTCAGGTCCTCGGTATAATAGCGATGTCTTTCTTCCTCGTCTTTGTCAACAAATTCTCCAAGCCAATCTAAAGCCTCGCCCAAACCATCAATATTTATATTGATGTCCCCCAAAAGATATGGTCGTCCGGCATAATAATAACATTCATATTTTCCAGCGGCCAAAGAGATTTCGTCTTCATATTCACGAAGACTGCTGGAACCTTTGAATCTTCTGGTTTCCTGTTCATTTAGGACCCAAACCGGTTCTCGATTGTCGGAATTAATAATCCAGCAATAGGCATACATATCATCGCTGTGTTTCAGTTCCGCCCCTACCGCATATAGGGATATCCTGCCTGTGGATTTTAATTCAAGTCCATCGACCAGGAGGTCGCCTTCTTGGAAATTTCGCATATCGATGATTATATCATCAGCCCTGAGGGTGGTCGCACCTATAACAAAGAGAAGGGTAAAAAGTATAAACAATATAATTGCCGCCAGAATCAGTTTCATGCCAACCACCTCTTTTCCTTTTCCAAAGGTGTAAGTTCCTAAATTTATCTACGGTAAGTCAAAGCGCAAGTTTCAATTTGGAAAAAAATATGGATTAAATAAAAATATAGCAGCTTGCCGCTATTTTCTGACCTAAAAGCAGGGCTTGTTAAAAACCCCGGCCACTACTTGCGATCGGGGTTTTATAAGGTATTGCGGATTTGCCCACCCTTTTCTGGCAAGGGCGGAACTTTCGTGTCGTCCTATCATTTTCCAATCAATCAAAAGTAATGACAGATGATAGGGGTGCCGTCTATTACTCCATTTTTATGGCAGAAATAGTGTCTATTTCTGTTCGTCAACTGAAAAATGGCAGAACACGAGGTGACTCTTATATCATTTCTGTTTATTGACCGCCGCTTGGGCGGCGCTATCATTTCATAGGCAAATCCTCCCCTCCTTATGGTTAACATTACGGCTCGCCGCGGCGAGTTATCGTTTGAGGAGGGGATGAAAGCAAATAACAATTTATTTCTAAAGGCGATAATAAGGATGTTTAGGCAATCTGGGGATTTTCAAATAACCTAAAATAAAATACGGCCAAGGGGGGATTCTGTCAATGATGAATCGATGTATCAACAAAAATTGCGCCAAGCGAAGAATCGAGAATTTTTTTCCTGATTATCTAAGCTGGAGCACGATTTCATCAGCCGTTGTTACATAGGCAAATCCGAATGCTAAATTAAGAAGACTGGCCAGATGCATTTCTTCATTGATGCTTCCCGTACAATCGGCAAGGAAAAATACTCGGTAATCTCGATAATAGGCATCGCGGGCAGTCGATTCACAGCAGAGATTGGTCATTAATCCGGTAACAACCAGATCCTCAATTTTGAGGCATCGGAGAATTGTCTCGAGGTCGGTGTTATAAAAAGCCGAATAGCGATGCTTGAGAATAACTTTCTCATTGGATAATGGGGCTATCGAATCATGGATTTCGCTTTCGGAGGTCCCTTCAAGGCATGCCCCCTGCCACCACCATTTCATGATACCGGCATCAATGAAATCGGGATGATGAACATGCCGGGTATAAATCACCGGTCGATTGGCCTTGCGAAATTCTGATATCAGTTTTTCATGTCTGGGCAGAATTGGCAATCCACTGCAGGTAAATGTTGGAGAATCCGGGTTGAGAAAGAATTTCTGCATATCTATTACCAATAGAGCTGAGGAATTTCTATTCAAGGTCATCTTATGGATATTGAAAGATGATATCTTATCGAGCCATTGGAGTGTTTTTAATGTTAGATTTTCTTTGTTGATATATGATTCCATAATTTTTTCTCCAAATTGTTGGGGCCGGAAAATCTCAAAATTACAATGGAAAGAATCAAAATTTTTGCCATATTCATATAATTTATGAACCATTCATAATAAAAAAAGAAAATTTTGATATTGAATCAATATTTATTTTTTGCCACGCAATCAACTGCCCCACAATGCATTATCGGTTGGAGCGAAGCATTGGTCAGCAATAATGTTGCAGAGTAATGATGAATTGGTCTTAAATCCATACCGAAAAGGTGTTTAGAGGCTTGCCTCTGCTCAAAAAATTGTTATATTATTTGGCTTATTTTGATATAAAGGAGTCATATTATGGCAGTAACAATGGCTGATAAATCAGTATTCGGATATTCAACTATTCCCGATAAAGAGATTATCGAACTTGAAGATATCTATGGGGCTAATCATTATCGGCGGTTGAAAGCAATCGCACGCAAAACCCAAGGAGCCTGGCTCTATACGCAGGATGGCCGCAAGATTCTTGACTGCTTGGCCGCCTATAGCGCCGCCAATCCGGGGCATCATCACCCCAAAATAGTTGATGCTCTGGTGCGGGCTTTACAGGAGAATTATGCGTCGGTGATTTCCAATGTGGTTTACACCGATGTTTTGGCGCTTTTCCTTAAAAAGGCCGCCGAGTTTGTTCCTCAATTGGGTCTCAGATTTGGGAACAACGGCAATAAGGTTCTCCCAAAAAATGGCGGCGTGGAATCGGTTGAGACCGCCATTAAGCTGGCCCGCTATTATGGATTCAAAGAAAAAGGCATTTCCGACGGCAAGCAGGAAATTATTGTTTTCGAAAATAATTTTCATGGCCGAATGATTACAATTATTTCTTTTTCTACCAGCAATCATTATAAAGAGGGGTTTGGCCCATTAACACCCGGGTTTAAGACCGCAAAGTATGGCAATATTGATGAAGTCGAAAAGCTTATCAATGAAAATACCTGTGGAATACTCGTTGAGCCGATGCAAGGTGAAGGCGGGATGTATCAACCTCCGAAGGGTTTCCTGAAAGGCTTGAGAGAACTGGCCGACAAAAATAACCTGATTTTGATTTTCGATGAGATTCAAGTTGGTCTTGGTCGCACCGGCAAAAATTTCTGTTTTGAGCATGAGAATGTCATTCCGGACGCGGTGGTTCTTGGCAAAGCTATCGCCGGAGGTATGATACCTCTCTCACTTATGGTCACTAATCGCTCACTGATGGATATGGCTTTTAGGCCCGGCTCTGATGGTTCAACTTTTGGCGGGTATCCGCTTGCTTGCGTAGCCGGCTTGGCCGCCCTTGATGTAATAAAAGGGGAGCGCTTAGCCGAACGCTCCGCCGAGACAGGGAAAATTCTCAAGAAAAAAATTATGGATATCGCCGCCCGCTCGTCGCATGTAAAGGAAGTCAGAGGCGAAGGCCTGTTTATCGGTATCGAGGTAAAAAATGGCGATGCCATGGTTTTCTGCGAGAAGCTTCTTGGCCATGATATGCTATGTAATGATAGTCATCATCATACTATCCGTATCTCTCCTCCGCTTATTATCAATGATGATGAAGTGGAATATATTGTCGAAAGATTGGAGCGGGTACTCGTAGATTAGGATAAGTTCATCGAAAATATTCGGAATCTATTGCCCTGTCGATTTTATAATCGACAGGGCTTTATTTTTGTTGCAAGAGGATACCCTAATCTCTTCAGTCGCAATTAATAATGGTCTTTTTCTGCCGATAAAATAATGAAAGGTTTTTCTGTTTGTGAAACCCAAGGCGGATTTACGCCTGCAAATATAAAAATATGAAGATTTTTCAGGACAAAGGGAAGACTTTACTCCCTCGGGTTGATTCTATTTTCCTTGTTTCCCGACTCTTGACAGTAATCGGGACTATTTGGATATTGATATTCCATGAACTCTTCTTTAATGATCTACTGATATTAGGAATTCTTTCCGGAACATTTTTAATCCAGATAATTCTATTCTGGCATATGAGCTTTCGAGGCAAATATGATTTAAAAAAAGCCTACCTTTCAATAATTATCTTCGATTTGGTATTCATTTCAGTGTTGGTTAAACTCTCCGGGTCATTTAATTCTGATTTCTATTTACTGTACTATCTTACGGCATCGTTTTCGGCTTATATTCTGACATTTCCGATTGCTCTCATGTTAACGGGGTTGGCTTCAATTACCTATGCTTTGCTTGTTTTATCAGGCCTTCAAGCTCATGAAGTTGTTCCTATGATAATCAGACTCGGGTTCATGTGGTTTTTGCTTTTTGCCATATCCTATGTTTCCGAATTTATTCGGCGTTCGGAACGAAGGCTTCTTAATCTATTTGATACTTTGAACTTGCGCACGTCGGAATTAGAAAAATCGCAGGCGCATCTTGAAATGATATATGAAAATTCCAGAGTCTTGGCGGGAATGCTTGATGTTGACGGCGTTATTGAGGAAGTAATGCGCATAATGGGCGATCTATTGACCTACCCAGCCAGCGGATTACTTTTGGTCGGGGCGGGCGGGAATCTTATTTACCGCGGACGAAATATTGGAGGACAAACCAATTTCCACCTCAAGGCAGTTGATGGCCATAGGCAGGAATTGCTCAAGATGGTTATTTCCCAATCAGAGACGGTGACGGTAGTCGATATATCGGGGAGAAATGACTATCAGCCATTAAAATCAAGTTCGAGAAGTATAATGATTGTGCCTATGATCGCCCATGGCAAAATAATTGGGCTTCTAACGGCAGAATCCCCTCAGGTCGGAGCATTTTCCGAACGGGATGAAAAAATGCTTTCGGTGGTTGCCCGTTCGGCCGCTATGGCTTTGGATAATGCCTTATTGCATCGAAAATTGGAAGAAATGACCATTACAGATGAATTGACAGGGATATTTAATTATCGCTATTTTGCCGAAAAGCTGAAGGAAGAACAAAGGCGTGCCGCCCGATATAATTTACCATTATCTTTAATAATGCTGGATATTGACTGGTTTAAGAAATTTAATGATACTTATGGACATGAAGTCGGCAACATTGTATTAAAGGGAATTACATCCGTAATCAAAAAATGTATTCGTGATGTGGATATTTTTTGCAGATATGGCGGAGAGGAATTTGTGGTAATACTCCCACAGACACCGCAAATTGAGGTAACCCGTATTGGGGAACGAATTCGACAGCAGGTTGAGGCGGCAGGTTTCAGCGGAGGCGATAATATTCCCGAATTGAAGGTTACCGTTTCGGTTGGCGTTACTTCCTTCCCTGAGAATGGCAAACCGCATGAAGAAATACTTTCAATCGCAGACCAAGCTTTATATCGGGCAAAAGGAGCCGGCAAAAATTTGGTGTGTGTGATATAGTTTATGCTTAAGAAGATTGGACAATTGTTTATCACCGGATTTGATTCCCCCGAACCTTCTGAGGAATTTCTTGAGTTTTTGTCTGAAGAGGATATCGGTGGAATAATCCTCTTTGAGGAACAATGCAATCCCCACAGCCTTGCCGAATCGAATATAAAAAAGTGCCTTTCCGCTCTAAAGACTGTCCCTTTTATCGGGGTTGATCAGGAGGGCGGAAGAGTTTGTCGATTGCGCGGCACTCCGGCTGAATTTAATGAACCGGAGGAATATGGCAGGAAAAATAATATTGAGCTATTTGAGGAACATTATAGCAGAGCTTTGTATTATCTGTCATCATTGGGAATAAATCTCAATTTTGCCCCCGTAGTCGATTTAAGGTTGAACCGATCGAATACCTGTCTTGAAGGAAGAAGCTTCGGGTCAAGCCCGGCGCGCGTAATTCCGTTTATTGAAAAGGCCGTGAAAATTGCCAATAAGGTTGGCATCATTTCATGTTTAAAACATTTTCCCGGTTTTGGCGCCGCTGGCAATGACCCTCATAAGGTTCTTGCCACCGCTGATTATGATTATCAAACTTTTATCAATAGAGAAGCTCTTGTTTTTAAGGCCGGTATGGGCGTCGGAGCCGATATGATAATGACTACTCATCTCTTTCTGCCTTTAATAGATTCCCAACATCCGGCGACATTTTCCCAAAAAATAGTGCAAAATTTGCTGAAACAAAATCTTGGATTTGACGGAATTGCCATCACCGATGACCTTCTGATGGCCGGCGCCGAAAAATATGGCAATTATGGCGACCGTGCTTTGGCCGCATTTCAGGCCGGTCATGATTTGGCTCTCTTCGGTCGAGATTTCCGCGCCGCCCGCGCCGCGGTCTTGCATTTTAAGGATGCTTATCGTAACGGTATTATCACTGATGATCGCCTTGAACTCTCCCTCGACAGGATTTCCGGTATCAAATCAAAACTTGCCGCGCCGGTGATATAAAAAAACATGAAGTTATTAAAGCTTTTAAGGGAAAAAAGGCTTACGGCTATCGGTTTAAATTCCGGTACATCAGCCGATGGCCTTGACCTTGCGGCAATCCATATTAATTTTAATTCGCGAACACCCAAAATCGATCTTATCAACGGCAAAACTGTACGATATCCTATATCGCTAAGAAAATCAATTCATAATGCAATCAATAATCGGATTGACTCAATAGATAAATTAATAATTCTCGATCGGCAACTTGGCGCCTTCTTTGGAGAACAAACAAAGCAATATATTCGAAAGCTCCAAGGGATGGGAATCAATCCGGATATTGTGGCATCTCATGGACAGACAGTCCGTCACCTGCCTCATTCTGTTGATATCAATGGTAGATGCGAAAGCGGGACTCTTCAGTTGGGTCACCCTGAATCAATCGCCGAAAAAACGGGAATGATAACTATTGCCGACTTTCGACAGGCCGATATCGCCGCCGCAGGCGAAGGGGCACCGATTACCTGTTACCCTATGTGGTTGATGTTTTCTGATAATAAACAATCCAGACTGCTCATAAATATTGGGGGAATAGCCAATTATTTTTATTTTCCGGCTGATCCAGATGTTACTAAAATTAAAGCACGCGATTGCGGCCCCGGAAATACGCTTTTGGATATCTTAGCCGGCAAATATTTTGGATTGGATTATGATAGAGATGGAAAAATAGCTTCAAGAGGAGATATTTCATATCGTTTGTTGTCGCTTCTATTGGCGGATAGTTTTCTAACGGGAAAAAGGGGTATTTCGACCGGACGGGAAAGGTTTGGCATTAAATTTATTGAGAAAATAATCAGCCACTCCAAGAAAATTGGATTGAATAAATATGATATTTTGGCTACCGTTACCGAGCTTACGGCCATTTCCATAGCAAGGAATGTAAATAGTGAAATAGCCCAAGGCGGAATCAGAACAATTTATCTTTTTGGCGGCGGATTAAAAAATAAATATTTGGTTAATAGATTGAAATCAAACCTTCCAAATACTGATTTTATATCTGTAAAAAAGCTGGGGCATGATCCTGATTTTCTTGAAGCGACCTGTTATGCCATAATGGGCGCCATGACGATTCATTCCATACCATCAGGATTACCGCATATTACCGGAGCCTCGCAAAAGACAATAGCAGGAAGAATAATCCAACCATCGCATTCGTCATTATGATAAAAGAAAAAAACAATTTGGGAAATTATTTGCATCAAGGGTTTCTTTTTCAAACGGCCATTATATTGATAATTATCATTTGGGGATGTACGGCCGTCCCAAGATTAAAAGAAGGTTCGGAATTGTCATTTATCAGGTTACCGTTTGCCCGGGTATTAATTGATAATGACGTCAAGGAGATCAATATTTCCGGGGTTGGGCAATATGCGGTGGAATGTATCCGAGGCGAAGAAAATTATGTTTATCACTCTTCCCAATCAATGAAAGTAATGCAGGAAGATGGGCGTTTGACATTATATGCCAACAAGTCCCGTATCGGTGACGATTTTGATGAAATAATCCTATCGCCTCGAGCGAAGAAGGGATTCTTAAAATATAACAACAGACGTTACCGCGGCATGTTTAGAATTATTCTCCGAGGAAGCAGTCTTAGGTTAATCAATATTGTTCATATTGATGATTACCTTAAGGGAGTTGTACCCCCCGAAATGGGACCGGTAGGTAAAGAGGAATTCGAGGCCATCAAGGCTCAGACCATTGCGGCAAGAACTTATTCATTAAAGCGTCTTTCTCAATATCCTGGAGAACCGTTTGATTTAAGGTCCGATGTTACCGACCAATTATATCAAGGTGTCGAATCCGAAAATGAATTAATTTCCGAGGCCATCGAGCAAACCCGTGGTTATGTAATAAAATATGGCGATAGTTTGATCACCGCTTATTATCATTCCACTTGTGGTGGCAACACCGATCAGATTGAGGAAGTTTGGGATAAGCCGGCGGCAGAATATCTCAAATCGGTCACTGATAGCGGCGCCTGTGAATGGTCGAAATACTATCATTGGAAAGAATCATATACTCCCGAGCAATTAAAAATGCGAATAGAGCGATTTTTATCATCGGAAAACGGTCGGGAAATTTCAATTGAAAATATTACTGATATCAAGATAACCAAGCGGACTTCAGGGGGAAGAGTCGCCGAATTGGTAGTACAAACCAAGAACTCCGAGTATGCTTTCGGCAAAGATAAAATCCGTTGGGCATTCAAACGCTCCTCGAAACCGGAATTAATTCTTCCATCTGCCCGATTTACAATTGAATTGCTTCGTGATGATGCCGGTGAGTTAATTCGTATTGATTTCGTAGGCGGCGGTTATGGACATGGTGTCGGTATGTGCCAATGCGGCGCCATGGGGATGTCCCGCAATGGTCGTGAATTTAAACAAATTTTATCGCTTTATTATAAAGACACCAGATTGGTCAAATTGTATTAGCCCCGCCAATTTATTTTTCAATACTCTGGCGTATCAAGCCACACTATTATTATATTATCGTTATGAAAAACAACCATGCGGTAAAAGTCGCTATTTTGAATTCACGCCAAACGATGCGCCCCATCGGCATTGATCCATGGATTACCAATACCAGTCTGGCAGTAAGGGATGCTATTCAGCGGGGATATACCCTGCTTACTTCTGTCGGCATGAATTCATGGGAAATAGTTTTGTATTTTGCTTCAAGGTACAAGGCTTTTCAGAAAATATATATTCCACTGCAATTCGGGCAAGAAGCCGGCGAAACCAAGGAATATTATATCAGGCAATTTCGTTTGGACAAACGGCTGGTGAATTGGCATTGTATCAAGGTGGAAAACATGGACAGCGACTACGTTCGATTTCAAACTCGTCGCGATAACAAAATCCTTCATGATGCTGATATTATATATCCCATAGCCCTTCGGGGAGGCGGGAATCTTGACCTTATATTTGCCATGTTCAGAGGAAACAGATTTGAGGAAAACAGGGATTTTAATATTAAATATATGCATGGGTACCGACCATGCAAAATTGAGATTAATCCCGATTGCATTGATTATGGCATCGATAAAGCTTTGGATGGTTATTTTATTCACTGGACAAGAGCGTGCAATGGTCCTTGGCCGGATGATACATATTATGAATATTATGATGATATTACAAAATCCGAAGAGCGCTATCCTCGTAGCGCGCTCGATACCTTGATAAGAATATACAAAGAACAAATATTGCGAGCATCTCCAAGACATTATCATAAAGGGATATCGGCGGTGGCATTTTCAGCATTGCCGCCGACAAAAGCAATAAGACTTATGCAATGGCGTTCCCGGTATCATGAAATGACATTTGAACCGTACGGCATCGCCATCGAAAAATCAACTGCCGCTGAACTGGGAATCAGAGGTGTCTTTTATGGCAACCCGGAGATGCATCAATACCTTGAAAAAGAAGATCAGCCATATTTTCAGGGAATCGGTACAAAGGGATTTTGGATGCCGGAAAAGGAATATCGTCATCTGGGAGATATTGATTTGAATCTTATCCCGTCCGACAAATTAAAGGTAATTGTCTGGCAAAAAGAGGATATCAATATAATGGGAAAATCTTTCGGAGGGGAGATTCATTCATTATACAAAAAGATTGAAAAAAAAGAGCCGATTGAAGAAATTAACAAAGAATCAGAATCAAGCACGCTTGAACTGTTTGATTAAATTAAGATACCGTTGCGCCCAAATTTCTCGGGCATGGTTTTGACTGACAAACTCGTGATATTTTTTTCCCAGCTCAACGCCATCAATCTTATTTTTATAGAGAGCTTCTATAATATTGGCCAATTGCTGTGGATTATTAGTCGAATATGTTAAAGCGCCCCCGGCGCTTTGAAGCAGTTGACTTGTCTCGCCATCGGTAGGTCCAAAAACAATCGGTTTTCCAGCCGCCATATATTCAAATATTTTAGTCGGCAGGGCCACTCTGGCTACCGGCACTTCTTTTAAACACTCAACCAGCACATCACCGGCTTTAAGAAAGTAAGGAATTTCCTCCAATGGCTGAAGACCAATAAAGGAGACATTGGTTAATCCATATTGTTTGGCCATAATTTCCAGCGAAGTCTTCTTTTGCCCATCACCGACAAAAACAAAATGATATTGGCGATTATCCGCCAGAAGACGAGCCGATTCAACTATGGTCTCCAGAGGCCTTACCCAACCGAGAGTACCGGAAAAAAGGATCAGGAATTTATCTTCCCATCCATATTTCTTACGGATACCGTTGGAATGACTATTGATAAAATCCTGTCCCACTCCGGATTTTATGGTGGTTAACCGGTTGTTAGCAATCCCGGAATCTTTCATCCAATTATTAATTCCCTCGGTGACACAAACAATATGGTCGGCCCTCTTATAAAGGAATCTCATAACCTTGCGGATACATTCGGTGAAGAAAGACTTATTTAAATTTCCAAACTGCTCACCGGATTCCGGCTGAAGGTCTCTAATTTCAAGCACCAATTTGGTCCTTCGCAAACGGCTAAGAACATATCCTATAACCGAGGATGTAACCGGCGGCGAAGAAGCCAAAACAAGATCGAATTTCCCTTTAATCCTGAAGCTGTTGATTATAGATGAGAACAGAAAGCTGACAAACCCCATCATTCTCCGTCTGGGCTGTGCATTCGATGCCGGCAAGACATAGGAACGATATACATTGATACCATTCATATTTTCCCGCATAAAAAATTTTCCGCGATACTTTTCAGGGAGGATGCCATCAGGATAATTTGGCATTGCCGTCAGTATCGAGACATCATGTCCTTCTTTACTGAAGAATTGGGCAAACTCATAGAGCCTCCTGACAGCTCCCTTTTCAGGCGGAAAATGCTGTGTAACCAGTAATATTCTCATCGACTTTGACATTTAGGCGACTAATCTATAGCCTCATTTAATAAAAATCAATAAAAAAATAAAAATAAATACACTTATTCAGTTACGGTAAAAAAGATGTGAGTTTTATATGTATATTCGATTCATCCATGAAAATATCATTTTTTAATAATTATTGGGAAATCCGCTGCTCACTTTTATTCACTTATTAGGTCATGCGACTCCCCATATCCTTGAGTCAAAATATAATAGATTGACAACAATGGCACAAATTGTTTTATTTTGTCAATACAGTATTGGACGAAAATATCAATATGGGGTTGCAGAGAACATCGTATAATTCTTGGTAATTGATGAGCTTGAAATTGCGAGATTGAAAAGGCAACGGTTATCCATGGAAATAAAAATCCTTCATGAGTGGCCTAAAAATCCCAATGAGGCCGTCCAAATTCAACAAATCCTAAGGGATAAAATTATTATTGAAAGCCGTTTCAGCAAATTTGAATATATCACTGCAGTCGATACAGACTTTAATGACAAAATAAATCGCATTTACGCCGCGGCAGTCACAATTAAATATCCCGAAATGACTGAAGTAGAACGGGTAGCCGCCGAAATGGATGCTATTTTTCCATATATTCCGGCATTATTGAGTTTCCGCGAAGGACCCGTTATATTGAAAGCTCTATCCCGACTTTCCGTTCTGCCCGATGTTATTATTTTCCCCGGGCATGGCATAGCGCATCCTCGCTCCTTTGGAATGGCATCGCATCTGGGCTTGATAGTGGACCTCCCCTCAATAGGGTGTGCCCGCAAAAAACTTTCCGGCGAGTTCAGGATGCCCCCTGATGAAAAAGGAGGGTGCAGTTCGCTCTTTGTTGCCAATATGGAAGTGGGATTTGTTTATAGGACAAAAGATAATGTCAAACCGATGTTTATTTCACCCGGGCATAAGTGCGGTATTCGTGATTCTCTCGAAATTGTAAAAAAATGTCTGACCGACTACCGAATGCCGGAACCATTGCGTCTGGCGCATTTATATGCCAATAAATACCGACAATCTGCCATCAAAAAAGAACAACTGATAAATTCAGAAGATATTTAATTCATAAATCATACATATTCCCAATATGCAGGCGCTAAAAAATAAAATATTCGCTATGGCAAAGGAAGTATCTCCAAATCAAATCAAATGGAGACGCCGATTGCATCAATATCCCGAATTATCCAATCAAGAATTCCAAACGACTAAGTTCATTAAGGAAACCTTGCAGAGTTATGGGGTTAAAAATCTAAAGCTGAAAAGTAGAACTGGCGCGGTGGCGCTGGTTAATGAAACAAAGAAATTTGCCGTGGCTATTAGGGCCGATATCGATGCCTTGCCTATTCTCGAGAAGACAACCGTTCCATTTAAATCAAAGAATGCCGGTGTCATGCATGCCTGTGGGCATGATATGCATGCCGCCATTGTTATGGGAACAGCGGTTATCCTCAATAGCATTAAAAAAGAATTGCCGGGATGTGTCAAATTTATATTTCAACCTGCCGAGGAAATGCCTCCCGGGGGCGCTGAAGTACTGATTAAGGAAGGTGTCCTGAAAAACCCGGATGTCAAAATGATATTTGGTCATCATGTTGACCCCTCGCTGGAAACCGGCAAAATAGGATTGCGTGATGGCCCAACCATGGCCTCAGTAACGGATTTCGATATCACCATATATGGCAAGGGAAGCCATGCCGCCAAACCTCATCTGGGAGTTGATGCCATCGCCGCCGCGGCTGAACTGGTAAATTCCATGCAGAAAATTGTTTCCCGCGAAATCGACCCGCTAAATCCAATTGTAATAACATTCGGTATTATTGAGGGCGGAAGGGCCAGGAATATTATCGCCGATCAAGTATTATTAAAGGGAACAGCCAGAACCTTATCGCCCGAAAGCTTGAAGCAGATATCCAAATTGATTAAAAGAACTACCGATGGTATTTGTCATGCTCGAGGTGCTTCATATAAGTTGAATATACTTGCTGAGTATCCTGTGCTATCCAATCATGCCTCGGCCAATAGAATTTACCATGATGTGTATTCAGCCGCATTTGGCAAAAATAAAATTGCAGAAGTTCCCCAGAGTATGGGGGGCGAGGATTTTGCTTATTATTTGCAAAAGATTCCCGGCGCCATGTGCAGGCTTGGAATTAAAAACAAAAAGTTTGGCTCTGATAAGCCATGGCATTCTGCCGATTTTATGTCAGACGAAGAAAGTATCTATTATGGTACGGTTCTTTTTTGCCTTTCTGTCCTTGAATATTTTTCGCAATATAGTCGATGAACCTGACATTTAAAATTTTCCTTTCATCTTTGTTGCTTTTAGGTATGCATACAAATGCTGATGATATTCTTCCCGATTTAATCGTTAATTATGGCGATTTTTCCTTTATAAATTCGGTAGCGTTGGGGTTTGATTATGTCTATTTTGGCACTACCAACGGAGTGATACAATATAATATCAAGCGCAATAGCTGGGAGGAACCACTGACCGGCTATCCCGGCCTCCGAGGCCGGCAGATTCTTGAGGTTAAGGCCGCCCATGATGATAATGAAATTTGGGCAAAAACCGAATTTGGCATCTTTGAATTTAATAGAACATTCGATTATTGGATTCAAGTGGATGCTTTTCCCGCTGATGAAGAATTTTCAGGAAAACATATTTCGCCTGACCCATTTTACACTCCTCCGGTTGGATATAATTATTTCCCCGACGGAACATTAACAGATGTCGATGGTCGTAATTATCCTCTTACGGACATATTGGATGACGGCTGGTCAAACCTCTGGATTGGCTCATGGGGGCTTGGCGCTTTTCACGCGAGTGATGCCATTTTGCGCCTTGAGATGCTCAAGTATGGCCTTCCACAGTCGGATGTTTCTACAATATATCTTGACGACGGCCGATTGATTACGGG
The DNA here is from genome assembly GCA_020058225.1 of Candidatus Zixiibacteriota bacterium. Classification (GTDB taxonomy): domain Bacteria; phylum Zixibacteria; class MSB-5A5; order GN15; family PGXB01; genus JAGVEJ01. The sequence continues at coordinate 18,964 of JAGVEJ010000183.1, forward strand.
AGGGGAATCAATCAATTCGTATCGCCCCAATATGGCCATTTTTGATTGGCGTCAAAACAGTTTCGAATATGTGGAATCAGGCGTTATTCTCCTCAGCGGCGGCGAAAATATCCATGACATTATTGCTGATAAAAATTACATTTATGCCGCCACCGATAATGGGGTTTGGATTATTGAAAAAAAATCTTTGAAATTAAAGGACCGACTTCGCCGGTCATCCGGTTTACCGGATAATCAGGTATCCTCATTGCTTTTATTAGGTGATACGCTTCTGGCCGGCACCAAATATGGAGTCGGAATAATAGAATTATTTCCTGATTCCGCCGAGCAGGGATTGAAAAATATATTACCATCATTATCCATTAGAGTCCTTGAAAAGATTGGCGAGGCTATCTGGATTGGCGCCTCAAACGGCTTATACCGCATGGATATTGCAACCGGAAAATTAAGCCTTCTATCCATTGCCGAATTGTCGGAAACATCCAACATCAATGATATTGCCTTTTATGGCTCAAAAGCATGGGTGGCATCAGATGATAATCTGATTTCCATTGATATCAACACGGCTGAAGTTACACCATATCCTGAAGTTTATAGTTATGGCTTTGCTAACACAATTGCCGTCGTTGACTCCATTCTGGCCGTCGGAACACCCAATGGGTTACTTTTGTTGGGATTAGGCAAAAAACAAACCCGGCAATTTTTTACAAAAAATGACGGTCTATGGTCAATAGATATAAAAGATTTAATTTTTGATGGCGATTATCTCTGGATTGGCGCCGATATGGGTTTAAGTCGGCTTTGGTACAAAAATCCCGCTTTTCAACGTTGATTGCACAGATATTCCGAAAATATGGTTGAATGCCTGAAGTTATTTGTTTATCTTCACATAAATTCTGTTTTGCCGGATTGGTGAGGCGGTTTTGGATAAGATAAAAAACAATTTCATAATAATATTCTCATTTATTGTTTGTTTTTTATTTCTCATGGCCGGAAATATTTATTCCGCCGACCAAGACTTTTTTGATATTTACCAGCTTGAAATTGAAGGAGATATTCATGACTACATCACCGGCGATTTCACTGGCGACCGCCTGACCGATATATGCATTATCTATTCACCTTATGACAATACCGATGAAAGATTCCTCGGGTTGTATTTTCAAAAAAGTGGGCAAAGTTTTACGGCAAAACCCGATTATCTGGTCACGTTACCCAAAACGGCCATGCAAATTGATATTGCCGACATAGACAACGATGGCAAGGATGAAATACTGATAATTGACTCCGAGGGGATATTGATTACATGGCAGAATGGAAATGGAATGTCGGACTTGACGAGGATTATCCGCGAAAATACAATTTTCTCGGCTACACTTTTTCATGGCATTATTGTGAAGCCATTTGCATTTAATATCAATGGTCATCCGGGGGTGGAACTGATTATTCCAAGCGGAAAAGGCTTTATGATTTTTGAGAAAGGCGAGGATGGAAATTTCCGAATATTAAGCCTCTTATCCCAGCCTGCCATCTGTCGGAGTTCAGGCCGTAATATTAAGGATTTCACCGGACATCAGTTATCCGGCATAAATATATGCATCGCTTCCATATATTGCAGTGATGGCAACCATGATGGACGAAACGACCTTTATTTTTTATGGGAGAGAAAATTGAGCGGATATTTTCAGGATGTAACCGGAAATTTCTCCTCAACCCCTGATTTCGAAATCGATTTTTACTCGCCCAGACAAAATGCCTACATTCAAAGCAAACTTGTGGATTATAATGGCGATGGCAGCCTCGATTTGGCTGTTTCATGTACTTCAGGTGGATTGACAAAAACGGAAACGAGAATTAGATTCTACCTTTCGAACTCTCAGGGAAAAATTGACCCGGTGTTTAGAAAGGAATTGAATTTGTCCGACTCTCATTGCGGCCTATTAATTGCCGATTATAACTTTGATAATAAATGGGAAATGGCCATACCTGCTATCGAATTGGGGGCAATGGCGGCCGCAAAGATGCTTCTCCTAAAAAAAGCCGACATGCATCTTTTGATATATCCGCTTGTCAATGGTCTGCCCGAAAATGAACCTGCAAAAAGACCGAGTTTTGAGTTTCAATTTAATTTTGATGACCCTAATCCTACGGGTGATGTCTCGTTGAATTGGAGTTCGGATTATAATGGCGATCTACTTAATGATTTGGTCTTTAGTGACGGCCGCGGAAATATCCAATTTTTCTTAGGCAGAGAGAATGAATTCCTTTCAAAAAGGCCGGAATTTGAAATAGCTTTGGATCACCCCGCCGAAATTCATCCTTTTCACCTGAATGGCGGAAGATATTCGGATATAGTTATAGAGCATAATCTCAGTGGAAAATTTGATCGTGTTACTATATTGAAAAACAGAAGCAATAAAATTTAATGAGGAATCGAACATGTTTCAAGTAGAGTTTCCAACCTGTCTAAAATGCAATAAGGGGCGTCTGCTACCCCTTTCAGATTATGGACGCGAAGGAGCAACCATAACCTATAAGGCTTGGGTATGTTCCAATCCGGAATGCGGTTTTTCTTTGCGTATCGATAATGGGGAAATTAGTTACGGGAAGCCTATCAGTACTTCCAATAAATAATATATGCCCAAATTATTCGAGAATTTGTGGGTAAAACTGGCGGCGCTGATTCTTGCCATCCTTCTTTGGTTTCATGTCGCAACCAATAAGACATATCAGGATAAAATTACTCTGCCTGTTACGCAGGTCGATATTTCCGACAAGCTGGTTTTAACTGAGCCTCCCCCCGATTCCATCACGGTAATGGTTTCCGCCACCGGCAAAAAATTGCTCCGTACTGACTGGAAACGAAGCGGGCTAAGGCTTATGGTCAATAGAAATACTCCGGGAAGATTCCGAATGGAAATTACTCCCGATAAACTTACATTAGCTCAAACGGAAAAAGTGGATTTGGTGGAGGTTCTATCGCCTCGTGAATGGGATATCGAATGCGATAAAAAATTGGAGAAAAAAGTGACTGTTCGTTCCAAAGTTGTCATACATCCTGATGAGGGTTTTGCTGTAAGAGGGATTGACTCAATTTTGCCCTCGACAGTCACCATTTCCGGACCGGCCTCTTTAATAAACGCTCTCTCATCGGTTGAAACTTCCCAAGAAACCCTTGAAGGGGTGAGAAATGACCTAAAACTTAGTGCCCCCATAAAGAACCCCGGAATTTATGGATTGACAGTAAGCCCTGATTCCGTCGAGGTCAATGTCAAAATCGTTCCAATTAAAAGCCGTCTATTTTCAAGACTGCCGATAAAACTGGTTAATGCTTCCCATGAAGGTTCGATAAGAATATTCCCCACCGAAATTGAATTGCGAATTGGCGGTGAGCCGGAATCTATTGATACCATTGCTTCAAAGCGGATATTTGTTATGGCCGATATGCTGGATGCCAAACCAAATGATTATATTCCGATCAAAATTGTTCTGCCGAATGCTTTTTCTCTTCTGTATAAATCCGCAGATTCGGTAAAGATCATAAGAGAATGATGTTAACGCTGGGCATTGAAACATCCTGCGATGAAACATCAGTGGCCGTCGTCATAGACGGGAAAGAAATATTATCCAACATAATATTAAGCCAGCTGGTGCATAAAGGATATGGTGGGGTTGTGCCTGAAATCGCCAGTAGAGAGCATCTTAAAGCAATTATTCCGGTATATGAAGAAGCTCTTAGGCAGGCAGGCGTATCGCTCGATGAAATCAGCCTTATTGCCGCCACTTATGGTCCCGGCCTTGTCGGAGCCTTGCTGGTAGGGTTAAATTTTGCTAAGGGAATCGCCGCCGGCAGAAATATTCCTTTTGTAGCTGTAAATCATCTCGAAGGACATATTGCCGCTAATTTTTTGGCTTATCCGGAGCTTCCGCCAAACCACCTGACTCTTATTATTTCCGGCGGGCATACCTCATTAGTACTGATAGATGGCTTTGGTCGATATCGTATCCTCGGCCAAACCAAGGATGATGCCGTTGGCGAGGCCTATGACAAGATCGCCAAGATTTTGGGATTCGGGTATCCGGGTGGCGCTGAGATCGACAGGATTTCCAAAGAGGGGAATCGGAAATATTTCAAATTCCCAAGAGGTGTCATTAAAGAAGATAGTTATAATTTCTCGTATTCAGGCCTAAAAACCGCAGTGGCATTCCATGTGCAGTCTTTGACGCCGGAGTATCTTGCTCAACATAAGGCTGATATTGCCGCCTCATTTCAAGAAGCGGCTATTGAGGTCTTAGTACATAAGACATTAAGAGCGGTTGATGAATTTCAAGCGCTGGCCGTTACTTTATCCGGCGGAGTGGCCTCTAACAGCCGACTAAAAGAATTGATGAGTGAAAGACTGAATTCGGTAAACGTTCGATTTTTCTGCCCGCCGCCTGAATTATGTACCGACAATGCGGCTATGATTGCCGCGGCCGGATGTTTAAGATATCAAATCAGCGGCCCGTCGGATATGAATATCAATGCTGTCCCTTATCTAAAACTGGCTTGAGATAAAATTATTTAAATTCCCCCAAAATCATAGGAACTGGTGAAAACCCTTATTATGCGGCGGACCGATGGCGCAAGATGGGATTTTTTCTGCGAAATATAGAACTTTTTTCAGGCAAAACCGTAGCTAATCAATAGATGATTAAAGTTGACCCTAATTAACGGGAGGTTGCAATGCAGAAAAAACTTTATCGCTCCCGCACCGATTGCAAAATTGCCGGAGTTTGCGGCGGTTTGGGCGAACACCTTGATGTCGATCCAACCATCATTAGGATAGCCGCAGTTGTTCTATTCTTTTTGCATGGAGCAGGATTGCTTGCATATATAATTGCATGGATAGTCATGCCCAAGGAACCCCTTCAGGCCGTCATTGATAAAAGTAGCCAGAATGTTCAAGCCTCGCCACAAACAAAATCAGCTTCGTCATGGCTGAAATATTTGCCGGGATTAATTCTCGTTTTTGTGGGATTATTTTTTCTTTTTGATCGCTTATTCTGGTGGTTTCATTTTCGGCTGTTTTGGCCTATTGCCTTGATTCTTGTAGGACTTGCCCTTCTTATAGGGCTTGGTCGTCGCAACGATAACTGTAATATAAATCAGGGAGCGGTACTATGATAACTCCAAGCAGGCTTCGCTGGGGGCTACTATTTATAACAGTAGGGGTGATGTTGCTTCTCAATAATGCCGAGGCTTTAAGCTGGGATTATTGGTGGGAACTTTTGGCCTGGTGGCCGCTCCTATTGATCGCCATAGGAATAGAAAAGATATTTCAGAAAACCAAATTGAATTTTGTTTCATATCTCTCACCCCTTATTCTGATTATAGCGATGATCTATCTCGCCGTTGATATCGGCGGCAATGGGGCATCAAAAAGCTATTTTACATCTTATCGCTGGAATACCCCTGCCGATTCCACGGTTAAATCGATGGTTGCCCTAATTGACCATGGAAAGGCCAATCTTTATATCGATGGCGATCGCTCTGATCTGGCCTCTGCGCGATTTGAGAGATTTTCCCGAAAACCGGATATTAAATTCTCCAAGAATAATGGTCAGGGGAAATTGGAAATTAAAAGAGGTTTTGGAAAAGGGAGAGGTTTTTTTGTCATCGATGGAAAACGAGGCGGCCGTGATTGGAATTTTTATTTTTCGGAAGAGACTCCCCTCAAACTCGAATGCCGAGGTGACAATTCTGATCTTAATCTGAACTTAGAAACAATTCCCATTGAAGAATTAAAAATCGATGACCCGGAAGGGGATATTTATCTGAAGATTGGCGAGCTGAAAGATCGGGTTGCTCTGGAAATAAGAGGCGAAGATGCCGAATTGCGTTTGAGAATGCCCAGAACGGCCGGCTTGAGAATCTATGGCGATGAATATTCCGGATATATGAAAACTCTGGGGTTGAATAAGACAGATGGATATTATCAATCAGAAGGATTTGATTTGCTGAAGGTTCAGGTATCTCTAAAATTGGATAAGGAACTAAAGCATTTATCTATAAATGATTATTAAGAGAATCCGACTGGATTTTCATCTTCTCCAAAGATATTGACAACCCGCCACTTAGGCGGGTTTTCTATTAATAATTTCAGACGCATAAAAAATGACATCTTATTTTATTGGGTAATCAATAGTGTGGTGTCTCCAACGGATCTTTACATCTATCTAATGGTTGCGTCAGGTCCTAATTCTCCCCGAATTTGTTGGGGAGAATGAGACCTGACGCATTCGTTTGCTATGAATAAAGTTGTCGGGTCTCATCCCGAATCGCAAAGCGAATCGGGATGAGGACCCGCCTAAACTTGAAATTTATTTCTGAGACACCACAACAGATAATCAAAAAGGGTTGATTTTTCTCTGAAATTGATTATAATAAAAGGCTCATGACTAAACCGTATAAGTTGTCGGCATTGTCCGGAAAAGTTATTGCCATAGACGGCCCAGCCGGTTCAGGCAAATCTACCACAGCCAAGCTTTTGGCTTTGCGGATGGGGTATGTTTATCTTGACACCGGCGCCATGTATCGGGCTATTACACTTTATGCCCTAAGAAATAATGTGGCATTAAATGACGCCCAAGTGCTAACTGACGCCGCCAACAAAATATTAATACGATTTCAAGCTGAATCTTCCGGCAATAAGGTTTATCTCAATGATGAAGATGTTACCCTTGCTATTAGGTCGCAGGAAGTAACGGCATCGGTCTCAGAAGTTTCGGCTCATCCGGGTGTCAGAGAGGCAATGGTACGCCAGCAACGGCAAATTGCCAAAAGTGGCAACATAGTTGCCGAAGGCAGGGACACAACATCAGTGGTTTTTCCTAAGGCTGACATCAAGATATATCTTGATGCCTCACTTAAAGAAAGGGCCCGCCGCAGACTTCTGGATTTTGTTCGGATGAACGTGGATTCCTCTCTTGACGAACAAATACATGAATTGACTCATCGGGACGCATTTGATAGTAATCGGAAACACTCTCCGCTTGCCAAAACTGGCGATTCTATTGTAATTGATACCACGAATCTTTCCGTGGAAGAACAAGTGGAACGGATAATCAAACTTGTCAAAACCCGTTTTATGCAGGTATGAGAGTATTTTACTACCTCAGCATATCCCTTGTAAAAATTTTGGCAAGATTATTATTTAGAATGAAGGCATATAACAGAGATAATATTCCGGCAAAGGGGCCTTTTATATTGGCCTGCAACCATATTTCATATTATGACCCTCCCTTGGTTGGTTCCTTTATCAAGCGTGAAATTCATTTTATGGCCAAGAAAGAATTATTTCGCAATCGTCTCTTTGGGGCATTGATAACCTATTTTAATTCTCATCCGGTCAATCGAAATAGTATTGATAAGACAGCCATTGAAATGGTGAAAAAGGTTCTTAATTCAGAACAGGGGATTATAATATTTCCTGAAGGTACTCGCTCCAAAACCGATAATTTCCTGCCCTCGCGACCTGGGGTTGGCATGTTGGCAATTGCCAATATGGTACCGGTAATACCTGCCTATATAAATGGATCAAATGACCTAATAGGATGTCTTTTAGGAAAAACAAAACTTGCGGTTATTTATGGTCGCCCCATTGCCAGAGAAGAAATTTCTCAGTATAATAAGGACAAGGATGGCTATCACCGGTTAGCCAATGATATAATGAGCCATATAAAAGCTCTAAAAGAAGAGTTTTTGAATAAGATGCCAGAAGCTGATTGATAACTGTTAATAATGATTACTGGAGTCGATAATAGAATTACGAATTTGAAAATCCATATTCCCGATCGGCGGTCTATCGTTCGGGAATAAATATATGGTATAAGGAGGATTCATAAAAAATGGCAGAAGCCAGAGACCAAATGCAGAAAAAAGAAAAAAAGACAGGAGGTGATGAACTACCCAGACTGACCAAAAGAAAAGCAGGTCAGGCAAGAAAGACAAAAACAAAGAAGGTCAAGCTAACCAAAAAGGCGGAAGTAGATGTTAACGCTCCAACCTCTTCGCAAGAAGAAAAGCAGGTTGAGCAAATTGTAACCGCCCGAAGACAGCGACTTTCTGAAAAAGCGGCCACAAGAGTCGAGTCAAAAGCTTCATCTGAGCCGGAAATCATCGGTTCGATGAAATTGACTGAATTTGATAGTGTTGAGTATTCCCCAGATGAATACACGCGCCTTCTTGAAATGTATGAGGGCACTATCAAGGACATCAAAGAGGGTGAAATTGTCACCGGCACGATTCTTGGTGTGACCAAAGATGATGTAATTGTTGATGTCGGTTTCAAATCGGAAGGGATTATTCCTCTTTCGGAATTTCCGATGCCTATCAATATTATTGTCGGCGAGAAAATAGATGTCTATCTCGAGGCAATAGAAGATCAAAACGGCCAACTGATCCTCTCCAAGCAAAAAGCCGATTTCATGAGAGTTTGGGATACAATTCAGGATTCTCATGATTCCGGAGCCCTTGTAGCCGGCAGGCTTGTTCGGAGAATCAAAGGCGGTGTGGTGGTCGATATAATGGGTGTCGATGCATTCCTGCCGGGCTCGCAGATCGCCCTTAGACAGGTTCCGGATTTCGATGCTTTAATTGGAACCATGATGGATCTGAAAATAATCAAGCTGAATAAGAATCGGCGGAATATCGTCGTATCTCGAAGAGTAGTGCTTGAAGAAGAACGGGAAACCAAGAAAGCTACACTCTTGAAGGAAATTCAGGTTGGTCAGGTCCGTGAAGGAATTGTCAAGAATGTGACGGACTTCGGGGTGTTTATCGACCTGAATGGGGTTGATGGATTACTTCATATTACTGATATGTCATGGGGAAGGATTAAGCATCCCGGTGAGATGGTGTCGCTTAGCGATAGAATCTCGGTTAAGATTCTCGACTTCGACGAGAAAACCTCGCGCATTTCGCTCGGATTGAAACAGCTTACGCCATATCCTTGGGAAAATATCGAGGTCAAATGTCCTATTGGCAAAAAAGTCACCGGCAAAGTTGTCTCCATAACCGATTATGGTGCATTTGTCGAGCTTGAAAAAGGTGTCGAAGGATTAATTCATATTTCCGAGATGTCGTGGACACAGCATATCAAGCATCCCTCAAAGATTATGAATGTCGGGGATAAAATCGATGCGGTCGTTCTGTCCGTTGACAGAGAAAACGAAAAGATTTCTCTGGGTATCAAACAGATGGAACCCGATCCGTGGGATACTATTGAAAAGAAATATCCCATCGGCAAAATAGTCTCCGGTAAAGTTCGTAATCTAACCGCTTTTGGCGCCTTTATTGAGCTTGAAGAAGGGATAGACGGACTGATTCATATCTCCGACATGTCCTGGACCAAGAGAATCCAGCACCCCTCAGAGTTGATGAAGAAGGGCGATAAAATAGAAGTCAAAATCCTTCGCATCGACCATGAGAATCGCAGAATTTCTCTGGGTTATAAACAGCTCAAGGACGATCCTTGGCCGGAAATTTCGAGAAAATATTCCGTGGGTTCGGAGTGTCTTGGTACTATCACTCGTGTTCTTGATCGCGGCGTAACTGTTGAGCTTGATGATGAAGTGGAAGGATTTGCTCCAACCGCTCAGTTGGGGAAAACCGACCTTGTCAACCCGGGCGATGCCTTCAACGAGGGCGACAAGATACCGCTTCAGGTAATCGAGTTTGATCGCGCCGCTCATAAGATTGTTCTTTCCGTTTCCGCATATTATAAGAATCGTGAAAAAACAGAATATGAGCAATATCTGGCCAGTCATCCGACTCAAACAGTATCCATGCAGGATGCGATTGGGGAACAGACCGGAGGTATCAAGCCGGCCGAACCGTCTGAAGGCGGCCACGCTGAGACGCCATCAGATTCCGGTTCGCAATCACCCTCATCCGACGAACCGACAACTTGATATAGATAGTGTTGGTTGTTATAAAAAAGCCCGACGAGTCAAACTCGCCGGGCCTTTTTTATTAAATGCCAAAGCAGTTTACGTATCAGTACGCTTCATAAATCCAAAAAATTCTGGAAGAAGCCTCGGATAAAATGTCAACCAAAGCAGAAGCGGCAGAGCGTCGCAGATAAGAAATATCGGAAAAGTTGCCCTGAAATACGACTTGGAAAAACGATACTGCTCCGAATAATGATAAACCGCCCAAGATAAAAAAAGGTGTGATATCGCCAAAATAATTATCCCGCCCAGAAGTGAGAGAGTGGTTTTTTTCCAATTCCTAATGGCATCAGGCGTCGCCAAAACCAAGGCAACATAAGGCACAATGCTGGTGAAATGATCCATGACTCTGGTTAGAAGCCATTTTTTCACGCCAAACCACTGAAATAGAGGTACCGCTATTGGGCTCAAAATATGCGGATAAAGCTCCTGCAATTTCCAAAACCAGAGGAATCCCAAAATTAAGGTAATAAGAATGACCTTAAGAAGAAAAAAAGAAAGTTCTCTTTTCACGCCTTGGCGCCTCTGGATTTATAGACAATCAGACATAACCAACTAACCCAAATACTTCCAATCATTATGATTAAAGTCGCTTGCCAGAGATAAAGATGCATAAAATCAAAAACAGCTAATGAATAACCACCGGCAACCACAAGAAAAATAATCCTTATCAAATTGAAGACAAATATGGCCGGAATTCCCATGAGAAAACCATGAAATTTCCTACGCAGGTTTGTCGGATAAGACAATACGGCCGCAATAAATATCAACATCTCAAATAGGCCGGTGCATTCATCAATTATTTCCAATCTAAAGCCCTTGTAAACAATGAGAGTATCATTGTAAGATACATTAAAGAAAAGCGATAATGTCCAACCGGCGATGGATGTAGTCATTTGCATCAGCCAAAGCATGTTATCATGAAAACGCGTAAAAAGCTGTGAAAATATTATGCCTACCAGAGCGAGCATAATAAGAAACATCACCACAAATCTCGTGATCGACGGCAGGGAACGCCAGAGATTAAGCATTGTTTTCAACTTTCCTGATTTTTTAACCTCCACAGAAAAAATGCCAATGATTAATTATATTAAAAAGAATAAATCACGCAATGGCAAAAAATATTTGCGCAACAAATGCGAAGTTCTTCTTATTCCATGACCCCAATAAATATATGGTATGGTATTAAATAGAAACATAATTATGGTGTGACAAAATAATTTTAGAATAAATTAATAAATAAGGAGTATTTATTATTATTTTATTTTCTCGTAACGTATTGAAATATAAGCAAGTGCGCTTAAATTGCCATCGTCCAATTAATATCATTCATTGACCAAAACCACTTGACTATTTTATATTACATTGTATTATCA
>JAGVEJ010000022.1 GCA_020058225.1 Candidatus Zixiibacteriota bacterium
CCGAGCTTGATTTGGTCGCCGTCTTGACTATAGAAGAGCTCGAACCCGTCAGTCGTATTATTGATATTAGCTATCTTGCCGTCAAGCCCTTTTAATGTCATTTCCAGTCCGGCAATATCGGCGGAGGAATTCAGCTCAATGATGCTCTTGCCATCAATATATGAGCATGCAATCGCTCCGGCCATGCGAGGTTTAAGAGGCCTAATTGGCGGGGTAAATCCACACGCGCAGAATGGGAAGGGGCCATTTTTATAAAGATAATTAATAATATATGTAACATCCTGGACGTTGGTTACGCCATTGCCATTGACATCGCCCATACAATCGGGATTGGGAGCATCTCCGCCCTTATAGAGATAATTGATAATGAAGGTTATGTCACGAATATTCACGGCGCAATTCATATCGACGTCACCGGCGATATAGGTGAGAATCGAGGCAGTATTAAAATTGAAGGCGGGCACAAATTCATTCGGCGGATTGGCGTTGTCGCCGAAAAGAAGCGCTTTTTCGGGGTCGTCGGAATAGGTTATGTCGAACCCGATTAATATAGAATCATAGGCGCAGGTTCCGGTATAGCGGAAATAGAGATAGGCAATGGTTGTGTCCCATCCGCTTCTGAGAGAATCGCCGACCGTATCAAACAGCCCGAAGACCTTATTGCTGTCGTTATTGATATTTGAGGCAGAAGTCCAAGTTGCGCAGGCGGTACCACCTGTGCCGATACTATCAAGAATTATATTATCATTGTCCCATCCTATCGGCACATTGACCGATGCGGTTGATGTCTGCGACTTGACCTTAATCGGGACCTTGAAGCTTTTCAGCGGCCCCGGCGACAAACAAGTTCGCACCGGCGGGATGTAGAGGATGTCCCGGGCCGCAAACGCGGCAATTTCTTCTGGTGACAGCGCCTTGGCGAAAAGTCTGACCTCATCTACTGCCCCATTCATAAGTGCCGGACTCCCTCCGTAGAAATTAGCATCTATTCCAATCTTGAGGTTGCGGACAGCAGTTGCAATGTATCCGGGGCTTATTGTCTTTTGCCCATCTAAATGTCCATTCACATATAATTCCAATTCGGTATCAGACTTTGCGACCACTGCAACATGATACCAATTACCTGGTTGCACAACTGTCTGACTAAGCGGGCCATCATTCAGTCCGGTTCCCTGTAACCACAAACTGAATCTGGCAGAATCATTTGGTCTTTCAATCCGGAACGCAAATCCGCGATAATCCCCTGCATTGGAAAATATAAAGGGCCAATCCTGCGGATTATTTACTTTTACCCACATGGAAAAGGAAAAAGGTGTCGTGAGATTGAATTCCGGGCGGCTACCAAAATCGATTTGAGCATCAACCCCATTCAAAACCCTGCAATTGTCCCAAATGCCCGGGGCAATAATTGAGTCTGTCGCCATTCCATCAAAGTCATTGCCTGAATAATCATTAACTGAATCACCTGTCGATTCGTCCATAGGCCAATAGGCAATAAGATCATAGGTTACAAGCAGTGCCGTATCGGATGACCAGCTACCAAGGACGGAGAAAGAGTTACGGGGAGGAAAGCCTATCGGAGGGGCCGAACAGCCCCACAAGAGGGAGTCAAATACTGCAATTGTATCGCATGAAGCATAAATTCCCGTGCCATCTCCATTGAAGAAAAGCCCGATTCCAGGCGGATAGCCGGGTCCTGAAGATGGTGATGTTATTATTTCGAGATTACCGTCATCATCGAAATCGAATGCATCTGGATGGCCTGCGCCCGGCAAATCACCCCCACTCTCATCTATTGGATTAGTATCATATGCTTCACCCATATATATATATGAACCATCGCTTGTTCCTGCAAATAGCCACGCCGCACCGGGTTCTGCATCATCATCTTGGCCTGTAATAATATCCAGATACCCATCTTTATTGAAATCCCCTAAAGTAATACCCGGGTTATCAGTAAGGCCGGTAGTTATTGAATCCCCAGGATTGAAGCGCGGCCCGGATAAAAACGTTGCATCGCCATTTCCATAAAAAACAAGAACCTCAGGGGGGTTATATCCGGCAATTGCAATATCGGCCTTTGAGTCGCCATTTAAGTCACCGCAATCTATTCCAGCAAGCACTCCCCTATCTGCCAAAAAGCCTAAGTGGGAGAAAGTTCCATTATTATTATTGATAAATATATGAATTGAGTCCGTCTCATCTGTCAGCGTAAAATCGGGCCTTCCGTCTCCATTAAAATCAGCAGTTCCGATATCAGCGCCTTCAGTACTCGTAGTGGATCCAATAATACTCGAAGCAAAGTGATTGCTTCCATCATTTATAAGCAAGTATATATTTCCGTCGGAACCACGATTCACAATATCAAGTTTTCCATCCCCATTGAAATCATCGACACCAAGCCCTCGTGAAGGCGTCCCAAGCGATATCTTAGTCACGCCAAAAGCCCCTCCGATTGTGGGTTCTGCTTCGCATGGATTGTGAATCAACCCAAGCATCATGCAAAATAATGCAACTGCCAGCCAAGTTTTCATGGCATACTCCTCCGTTTAAAGTTTTAGTTCTGTTTTCAATGATTAAATAGATACCAAAAGGAGGATTTGTAGAAAATCCTCGAAAATAAAATTGAGATTTTTATAGAAACGATTATTTGGAATTAAAATTGATACCGGCGGCCGGATGATAGACTATGGAATCCCCATAATAAACTATCACGTCATTCTTGAGCGAATCCAAGAATGCTTCGGGATTTGAAATCGGAGGTTCGCCTAATAAGCCCAGAAGCTTATTGAATAGGGGAAGCGATCGATCTGGAAATTGAACATTTTTTGGAATGAACTTACTGTCTAAATAGTACATAACGCCTGGGATATTTGTTGTAGTATCAGCAATGTCTGCAAGTTTGGCTCCGGAAAGCTCACCGACGCCAACAGCAAAGCCGCCTTCTGGCATTGGATGCAAAGAATTAACATCATTCCTAATATCTGGTGAAGTGCAAAGTCGAGTCTTAGGAAAGATAACATAGTATAACTGGCTCCCTTTTGACATTCCAGACGCCAAGAATAGCTCATTATCGTACGGTGGGCTAACACCAGAAAGCCTCAGTGGATTCAAAATGAGAAGAGCTGCCCGACTACAGGGATTGTTGGCACACGCGACTATTATTTCCATGTTACCATCACCGTTAAAATCA
>JAGVEJ010000184.1 GCA_020058225.1 Candidatus Zixiibacteriota bacterium
CTCTAGCCAACTGAGTTACTCCCGCAGTCGAGCGCAATATTATATATAATGAGAGTGGCGTCAAGGGAAAAATGAGGAGATTGCGATTCCGAATTGGACTAATAAGGATATCTTATAATTACAGTTTCGCTACTCCTTTAATGTTGTTTTCATTACCCCCCACCAATTAATCGTCAGTTTAAACTTGACAACCTCCTTCGCACTCAATAGCTTATTATAGTTCACGCAGGGAAATCAATTTTTTACCTTCGATTACTTCAACGAGGGAGGAAATATGTTGAAGCTTTCGAGATTACTTTCATTAACTTTCTTGGTTTGTCTCATTGGCTCGACGGCATTTTCGGCTGAAAATACCGTCTCAGTCGCATCATTAGCCAATAATGTTGCGGAAAGATCGCTGTCTTTCACCCCCAATTATGGACAATGGGAAAGCAATATTCTGTTTCGTACCGGTGCGGGAGGAGCAACATTCTGGTTTGCATCCGACGGTGTCTATTACCAATTTACCCGCCCCATTACCGATTCCTCCGGCATTTCTAACGGCGCTACCGTTATAAATCCCGATGGTACAATTGCCTTGGCCGGCCAACCGACGGAATTTCAGACAATGATGCTAAAAGCTGTTCTGAACAATAGCAATCCAGACCCAGAGGTCATTGGCGGCTCTCAGCTTGATTATCATTGCAATTTCCTTATTGGGAATGATCCCGCAAAATGGCAAACAGATATCCCCAATTATCAAACTATTGAATACAGGGGTATCTATTCTGGAATTGATCTGAAATATTACGGTGACGGCCAAAAAATGGAGTATGATTTTATCATTGCTCCCGGCGCCGATCATTCACAAATTCAAATAAATTATATCGGCGCCGATTCGCTTTCGATAAATGAAAGCGCTCAGCTTGTAATTGAAACCGATTGGGGTCAAATAATTGAGTTGTCACCAGATATCTATCAGATGGATAATGGCAGCAAAATTCAAATTGAAGGCGGTTTTGAGATTATTTCCAATTCGTCCTTCAGATTTCAGCTGAATCAAAGCTACAATACTGAGCTTCCCCTAATTATCGACCCTGTTCTCTCTTACAGCACATTTCTTGGCGGCTCCGGCGGTGATTATGGATATGATATTGCCGTTGATGATAACGGCCAGGCCTACGTTACCGGATTAACCTATTCCGCCAATTTCCCGGTGCAGAATCCTTATGATTCCACCTATAATGCCTATGAGGACGTTTTTGTAACCAAAATGTCCGCCGATGGCTCAATTCTTCTATATAGCACCTATATTGGGGGAGCCGATGTTGATGATGGATATGGTATTGCCATTGATAGCAATGGGAACGCTTATCTAACAGGAATCACTTGGTCAACCGATTTCCCGCTTGTGAATTCTTATGGTTCTGATATTAGCGGTTACTACGACGTATTTGTCGCCAAACTTTCCAGTACGGGAAATTCTTTGATTTATAGTTCAATTATTGGCGGCTCGGTGTACGATTTTGCAGAGGATATAGATATTGATGCAGACGGTTTTGCCTATATAACGGGCGGCACCTCCTCCAGTGATTTTCCGGTTGTCAATCCCTATGATGGTTCTCCTAACGGCAACTATGATGCTTTCGTTGCCAAAATCTCCACGGATGGAAGCGCCCTTATCTATAGCACATACATTGGGGGTACTAATTCCGAATTTGGTAATGGTATCGCTGTTAATTCAGCCGGCGAGGCATATATATCCGGTCAAACCTTCTCGCCTGAGTTCCCTCTACAAAATGCTTATGATGCCGAATATAATGGTGGCGGCGATGCTTTCATGCTAAGGTTATCCTCCACCGGCAATGCCATAATTCATAGTACTTTTATTGGCGGTACCGCCGAGGAAATTGCTCATGATATCGCTCTTGATGATTGGGACAATATCTATATTACGGGTTGGACCATATCCAATAATTTCCCAACCATAAATGCCTATGACCAATATTTCAACGGTTCTTATGATGCTTTTATCACCAAGTTTTCCCTTTCCGGCGATTCTCTTGTCTATAGTACATATCTGGGCGGCTCAGATTATGATTATGCCTATGGAATCGATATCGACTGGGCCGGTAATGCTTATATTGCCGGAGGCACCGGCTCAAGTAACTTCCCCACCAAGAACGCCTTTGATCAAAGCTACAATGGGAATGGGGATGCCTTTGTCACCCGCATCTCTCCTTATGGAATTAACCTTGTTTATAGCACTTACTTGGGCGGTTTAAATGAAGACCGCGCTTATGGTATTGCCGTTGATAATATGATTAATGAATATGTCACCGGATATACTCATTCCGGGAATTTTCCGGTTGAAAATCCTTATGATCCATTTTTCAATTATGCTAATGATGTCTTTATTTCCAAACTATATGGTTTCATCTGTGGTGATGCCAATGGCGACGGTGAAGTAAATATTGCCGATATTACTTACATAATTCTTTATGTCTATAGAAATGATCCGGCGCCGATTCCTCTGGCCGCCGCTGATGTAAACAGCTCCGGAACAATAAACATTCTCGATATAACCGATCTCATTAAATTCCTTTATAAAAATGGCGCCCCTCTGAATTGCCCATACTAAAAATCACACACAAATAAGGATGGCCGTTCCGACAACTTCGGAACGGCCTAACCGGGGGTAAGGATGGGATAAGAGGGAACTACGAGGAGGAAGTATCTTCCTCATTGAGGTCAATCATTTTGACACCATTGGAATAATCTGTAACTTTATCCCGGGTGATGTTCATAAGCTTCTGGGTTACATCGCGAATTCTCAATGCCGATTCTTCGATTACTTTTAGCTTTCGAGCGATATCATCATTCAATCCCTCACCCTTCATTAAGAGCAATTGAACATTCCCTAATACAGCCGTCAAAGGATTATTGATTTCATGACTTACCGTAGCCACCGTCTCGGTGATGGCATTAAGCCGCTCCCGCTTAATCAAGGTCGCAAGATTTTCCGGTGAAAGCTGGGCATCGGCCGCCATCGCCAATGATAACGCCGCTGATAGAGTCTCAAGAAAAATATCCTCGCTCACCAAAGAGGATTTTCCTTTCTGAATACCGATAACGGCGCCAAGTATTTTTTCTCCACTTCTCAGCGGCATGGTAAAACTGGAAAGAGGCATCTCGCCACCAAATGACATGTATGCTGAAACCAGTCGATTGTTTTTGCGAAGCGAGACGAATAGCTCTTCTTCAAGTTCAAAAAGAATCTTCTTCTCCTGTTCTGTTTCGGAGTGCGCAACGGTCAATATGGGAGTATTGTTTTCGTCCCAGAGGATCAGGCAAGCGGCTGAGAGCCCAACCAAACCGGACGCTTCACTTAGCGCCAAGCCCGCTATCGCCGATGACTTCTGACCGGAGGAGGCGGAAATAACAATATCCCTAAGAATTGCAAACTGCCTTGACTCTTTTGCTTCGTATAATTCTTTGGACATATTGACCTCGATATCTTATCCACGCAAAATATATGCCCTAATTAATAAATGAAAACCTCTCTCTTCAATTTATTCCCAACCTATTTCAGGCTCAGATTATATTCAACTATAAGGAGTTACCAATTGGCCGTAATATAAATAGAAGTCTTTGAAATAGTATTAGGGAGAAAAATGCAAACATTTTCATATTTATGGCAGATGTTATTCAAATATCTTGACAGCTCGAGCCTCGGCCTATAGATTTTAGGTTTTTTGATGGAAGGAATAAATGATAGAATCCGATTTCATGCATGACAATTGCGGAGTCTTTGGAGTTTATGGCTCCAGCCGTGCGGCCGAACTCACCTACTTTGGTCTATATTCACTCCAACATCGCGGGCAGGAATCGGCCGGAATTGTAACTGCGGGTAACGGCAAAGTATATATCTATAAGGGGATGGGGGAAGTCAACGAGGTCTTTGCCAACAGGAAAAATATTGAACGACTCAAAGGGAATCTCGCCGTTGGGCATACCCGCTATTCAACCACCGGCGCATCATCTTTGACAAACATTCAACCATTTCTGATTACCAACCAAAGTCAAAAACTCGCCATTGCCCACAATGGAAATCTGACCAATTCCTTCCGTTTACGCATGCAACTTGAAAAAGAAGGTTCTATTTTTCAAACCACTTCGGATACCGAAATCATCCTGCACCTGGCGGCGCTTTCGCGCAATCGAAGCTGGGTAAGGCGGATTTGTGATTCTCTTGAGCAAGTTGACGGCGCTTTTTCATTATTATTTCTTACCGACGAATCGTTAATCGCGGCTCGTGACCCCTTTGGATTTCGGCCTTTGGCGCTTGGCCGATATAACGGCGGATATATTGTGGCATCGGAAACATGCGCCTTTGATATCATTGGCGCTAAATATATTCGCGACATCCGCCCGGGCGAGGTGCTGGAAATATCCAAGAGCGGATTGAAATCCGCCTTTTTGAAAAAGAAGAAGCATCATGCCTTCTGCATTTTTGAATATATCTATTTTGCCCGCCCTGATTCCATGATTTACGGCGAGAATGTAGATAAAGTTCGTCGCCGTTTGGGACGCCAGCTGGCCATTGAACATCCGGCCGAAGCTGATATAGTAATTGCTATTCCGGATTCAGCCAACACGGCCGCCCTTGGATTTTCAGAAAAGTCCGGCATCAAGTTCGAGATAGGGTTGATTCGGAATCACTATGTAGGGCGCACTTTTATAGATCCCGCCCAGGATATTCGCGACCTTGATGTTAAAATAAAATTTAATCCGGTGAAGGGCGTCATAAAAGACAAGAAAGTTGTCGTCGTCGATGATTCTATTGTGCGCGGAACGACCTCGAAAAAATTGGTTAAGTTGATCCGCTCCGCCGGCGCCAAGCAAATCCATTTTCGTGTATCTTCTCCCCCGATCACTTCTCCATGCTTCTTTGGAATTGATATGCCAACCAAAGAGGAGTTGATTGCATCCTCCAAAACTATAAAGCAGATTCAGGAATATTTGGAGGTTGACTCCCTTGGGTATTTATCCATAAACGGTATGCTTTCCATGCCATCATTGCCTCATGAAAACTTCTGCGTAAGCTGTTTTTCCGGCCGATACCCCTTGAAGATTGAAAAAACCAACGACAAATTGCGATTGGAAAAGGTGTAGATTTTTTCATAGGCAGAATGAGGGCGCATGCCATGCGCCCCTACATTTGTGGGGAATGATTGCACGGTGCAAATATGAATCGGGGCAGGCGCGAGACCTGTCCCTACGATTGCATCAAACAAAAAGGGGAGAATAAATATTCTTGGGCAATAGGAAATAGGAATGTCATGTCCCGACTTCAATCGGGACATCCAGAAAGTAGTTACATAAGGAAGAATGTCAAAACCCCGCCACAGGCGGACAGGCGCAACGGGTTTTGACCTACAAAAAATCAATCATTTAGGGCCAATTGAGGTTTTTTCAACAAGCCGTGTGGCGGTCTCAAAGTATTCGGTGATACAAAATGGAATATTTTGGTAGGGCGCCAAGCGAAACTATCAATAAAACGAACCCGTTTGGAAAATCGCTATCTATTTGTATATCAATACGTTATAAAAAATGGGTTCGTTTTTTAATTTTTTGTTTTGTCCTTTTCTGATAAATGCAATTCATATCCCTTCATATATGTGTCTGGGGTCGGATTTACCATCAAAGTTGTAGTAATTTTGTAGAGAAGGGATGCATGAAAGTGTCAGGAAAGGGTTCCTGACACCGCGCAATAAGTTGTAGTGATTTTGTCGGGCTGGGGGTTTAGGGTGGCAGCCTATAATATTGAGCAGTATTAACCGATAATCGGTATAAAGAGGCTGTGTCATAATTCTTGAAATGGAACAATGATGATTTAATGATCCTATGTGCCGCAAGAAGTTATCGGCAGATGTGGATCCCGACAGGTTGTCGGGACCGCGCGCGTTTTTGGGATTATGACACAGCCTCATAAAACAGGGTTGACAAAAAGAGGAATCGGAGTATATTTAATTGAAATATACCAAGTTACACGCCATGCGTATTATAGGATACCTTGTTCTGGCCGTATAAATTAAAAAATTCCGGAGGTAAAATGTCTCGGCAATATAGGTTAGTTCATTTTGGGGCTTTAATTATCGCATTTGTTTTTTTATTCCAGATTTCCTTGGGAAGCTCGGAAAATCAGGGGTCATTTAAGGCAAAATCGTTGAAAAATCGTGCGGTACCTGACAAACCGGCAAATGTAATTATTTCATCGGAGGCCAATGTTTCAAAGGTTGTGGTTAAATTCAGAGAAGGTTCTGATGTTCGCTTCCGGCAAAATAAGTTAAACGCCAAGGCGGGACAGTCCGTAGTGGAAGCCGAATCAATCCTTGCCCCCTACTTTGGTAGCGAATTTAAGAGATTTTTTAGCAAATCGGAGATGGAACTGGATAAGGCCAAATTTGCGTATGAACTATCTTCCGGCCAGCAATTGGCAGATATGAATTTGTATTATAAAATTGATGTGAAAGATGCCAAGGCCGCGGAACGATTGATAAATCAATTAAATCGTCTTGATATAGTTGAGCTTGCCTATATAGAGCCGGTTCCGGAGCCGGCCGGCGATATTGATCCCCCCACGCCGGATTATAATGTAGGTCAATCATACCTTCGCCCAGCCCCAGCCGGTGTTGATGCCGATTATGCCAAAACATTAACCGGCGGCGATGGCGCTGGAGTGAAAATTGTAGATATTGAATTCGGCTGGAATGAAACTCATGAGGATCTTGAAAAGGCCCTTGGCGCAATAATTGTGGGTGGAGGCGGAGCTGACGATCATGGTACCGCTGTGCTTGGCGAGATGATTGCCGGCGATAATGGTTATGGCGTAACGGGAATATGCCCCGGCGCCGATGTAGGGATGGTTTCGGTGGCAACTCTAAGCACATCCGAGGCCATACTGACGGCCGTGGACAATCTTGAGCGGGGGGATTTGATACTTATTGAACTCCATGCACCGGGCCCTCATTATAATTTCCAAACCCGCCCCGATCAGCTTGGTTATGTTTGCATGGAGTATTGGCAGGATATATTTGATGTCATACAATATGCCTGGTCTAAGGGAATTATAGTTTGCGAGGCGGCCGGGAATGGGGCTGAAAATTTTGATTATGAGCCATATTATGGTCAGCTATTTGACACCACTTTTAGAAATTCGCATGCAATAATTTGCGGCGCCGGAGCGCCACCGAGCGGGGTCTATGGTACCGACAGGTCGCGCCTTTCATTCTCCAATTATGGCGAGCGAGTTAATCTTCAGGGGTTTGGTCGCGGCGTATATACTACCGGATATGGAAGTCTTTTTGACGGCGGCGGAGATATTAATCAGTATTACACGGCGACCTTCTCCGGAACATCATCGGCATCACCGATAGTAACCGGTTCGGTAGCATGCCTTCAAGGATATTATATGGCAACATACGCAGTCCCACTTGATGCCGATATCGCGAGGAGCATTCTCGTGGCAACCGGAAGTGTTCAGCAGGGAGATACTTCTCAGCATATTGGACCGCGTCCCAATCTGGCGGCGGCGATTCCGGCAATTGTTGCGCCTCCTTCACTTTATGCCGAGCCGATGAATATTGATACAACCCTGCAGTATGGCCAAACTGCCAATATCAATGTTTGGTTGCATAATCGTTCTAATAGCTATGGGGTTGACTTTTCCATTATAGGAAATGACAGCCTGCCAAAATTGCCAAGGCCCAATTGGCTTGAAGCCTCGCCTGCAGAAGGGACCATTGCCACATCGGATTCATTCCAGATAACGGTTATTTTGGATGCAACATCCCTGACGCCAATCCTAAAAGATTATAAGGGGGCGGTAGAGATTTCATGGGGTGTTGCGGGCGGAGCGCTTGACTCCATGACCTATCTTCCGGTATTTCTTATGATTCCATGTCAGGCGGATACTGTCTTTACGGCATTATCGAGCGATACAACGGGCGGGCCGGTATATAACTGGATAGAGATAAATAATTCCGGGACGCTTATTCCGAAGACATCTTATTACAATACCTATAATCCCTCAGCGCCTTTGGATGACGGTTCCGCCGGACCATTTGCACTTCCATTTTCGTTTCCATTTTATGGTTCATCATACGACCAATATTACATTGGCATAAATGGAGCAATTTCTTTCACCGACTCGGATATAAACAGCGGCGGATATTATGCCGGATTTAATATACCGGGTAATCCGTTTGCGACATTTATTTCGGCCTTCTGGAATGATTTTATAATTGATTCTTCACGATTCGGGCACGGCGATATATATTATTATAATTCGCCCACCAATGATACCACCATAATTGAATGGTATCAGGTGGGTAATTTCAATTCTGAAAATGATACTCTGACAACATTTGAAATAATATTGACCATACAAGGCGATATTAAATGCCAGTATTTAGCCATCGGTGAAACCGGTCTTGAGAATACCGCATTAATTGGAATCAATGCGGAGCTTTGTTCTGCCACATCATATTTTGATTTTGGGAATCCGTTATGGCACACCGTATCAGCCGGCGGGGCGGTGCTGTTCGATCAGCATTTGATGATCATGGCGGGAGATTGTAACAATTCCGGCCTAATCAATATACAAGATGTGACCTATTTGATAAATTATCTATATAAGAGCGGAGCGGAGCCTATTCCTCTTGCGTCCGGCGATGTTAATTGCAGTACAAAAATAAATATTCAGGATGTTACCTATCTCATAAACTACCTTTATAAGGGGGGAGCCGCCCCTTGTTATTTTATATGGTAAGTGGATGAGGATACATGCGGTTGAATAAGGGCGCACGCCGTGCGCCCCTACCCTTGCCCACCGCAAGCGGTGTGTTGAAAAAGTCCATTTATCGTTAGACGCTCTTCAACAATGGGTGACATATTCCCTTTTTTTCAACAGGTCATTGGGACAGGATGGATAAGAGCGATAATATTTTTTGGACGGACTCTAAATAAATTGGAATATGCTATTGCGGGCGAGTTCAATCCAATATTGGGGCATTAAGCCAAGCAGTAATGTCCCTGCGGCCGTAATCAATAGAGCAAAAATGATGGCAGGTTTAAAGGCAACCGGCTGGAATTCTACTTCAGTTTTGCCAAAATAGGCGGCCACCACCACCCTAAGATAATAATACACTGAAATAAAACTATTCAAGACACCGATAATGGCCAGCCAAATATATCCGGATTGAACGGCGGTGGAGAAAACATAAAACTTTCCAAAGAAGCCGGCTGTCGGCGGAAATCCCGCCAGTGCAAACATGAATAAGGCCAAGAGTGCGGCCAAGTAAGGATGCCGTTTTGCCAGACCCTTCATCTCATCTATCATGGCGTTACTTCCCGTTCGAGTATCAATCATGGTTACAACGGTAAATCCACCAAGGTTGAAAAAGGTATATGCGAGAAGATAGTACATCGTCGCGGATACGGCGCTTTCGCCGCCGGCGGTAAGCGCAACCATAATATAACCGGCATGAGAGATCGAGGAATATGCCAACATTCTCTTTATATTATCCTGATAAATAGCCAGAATATTCCCGACTGTCATTGTCAGCACCGCAATTATCCAAAGCAGTGTTGAGAGGTTTTCCACTCCCGCCAATCCATAAATGAATATTCTCAGAAGGGCGGCAAAACCGGCGGCCTTTGGCGCGGCTGAAAAATACGCAGTCACCGGAGTTGGAGCGCCTTGATAGACATCGGGAACCCACATGTGAAAAGGCACCGCCGCCACCTTAAAGGCAAAGCCTATCAGGATTAGAAATGCACCGGTATAAAGAAACAGGCCGGAATGCATTTCCAGAAAGGCGAAATCGGCGACAATTCTGCGCAGGTCGGTCGTACCGGAGGCGCCATATACAAAGGCAATACCATAAAGCAAAAAGGCCGTGGCGAAAGCTCCCATGATAAAATATTTTATACCGGATTCATTTGAATTCAAATCATGTTTGGCAAATCCGGCCATGATATATAAAGGCACTGACATAATTTCGAGACCAAGGAAGATAACAATCAAATCCGAACTGGAGGCCATAGTCATCATTCCAACCGTTGAGAAAAGAATCAGCGCATAGAATTCAAACTTTTCAATGCCCTTCGCAATGAGATAGTTTCTGGCCATAAGGAGTGTAATTATTCCGGCGGAGATAAAAATAAAATCAAAAAATATTGCGAAATTATCAGATTGTACCATCCCATAGAACCCGGATTGAGGCGCAGCCCATTGCATTATGGATATGACAAGCGTTCCAACCAATCCTATAAAGGCCGCATAGGCAATTATCGTCCGGCTCTTAATAAAATTCCCGATGACCAATATAAGCATACCGATTGTAAGAAGGACAGTCTCAGGAGCAATAATTCCAAAATCGAGAGCCGCTGATTTAAAATCC
>JAGVEJ010000143.1 GCA_020058225.1 Candidatus Zixiibacteriota bacterium
GGACGGTTTGCCGAATTGGAGGCGAACTGGAAGAATCCATAATTCAGGGATATACCAATAAATATCATGCCGGATTCATCGGCCACAGCTATATTGGCGAATGGGTCAATTTCGGAGCAATGACGACCAATTCCGATTTAAAGAACAACTACGGCTCCGTCAAGGTAGCCGTTAATGGAAAGGAAATAGACACCGGCTACCTAAAGGTTGGCTCATTTATTGGCGATTTTACCAAAACTGCTATCGGAACGTTATTAAATACCGGCATTAATATTGGAATATCATGTAACATTTTGGCGGACGGGCTTGTGGCGGAAAAAGAGATTCCATCGTTTACTTGGTTATCATCTCGGCATAAAATGGAATATAGATTTAATAAGGCCTTGGATGTAATTGAACGGACAATGTCGCGCCGAAACAAAATATTGTCAGAATCTCTTAAAAAGAGACTGGAAGAACTCAGCCATGTCAAAGTTCAGCTAAAATTGGAATAATTATTTTGGAGAAAATATAGGATATCGCCATTCTGACGATAATAATGCATATAATGATCAAATTGATTATATTTATGGAAAATAGATTGAGGAAATTAGATGCCCGAGCTTCGTAAAGACCCAATAATTGGCAGATGGGTAATCATATCAACTGACCGGGGGAAAAGACCCTCGAGCTTTGGAAGTAAGCCCAAGCAAGAGGAGCCCAAGATGTGCCCGTTTTGTCCCGGGAATGAGCAAAGTACACCGCCCGAAGTTTTGGCCTATCGGGAAAACGGCTCTCAACCAAATAAGCCCGGCTGGTTACTAAGAGTCATTTCTAATAAATATCCGGCCCTTCGCATTGAGGGCGCCCTTAATAGGGAACCCAAAGGGCTATATGATAAAATGAACGGTATCGGCGCTCATGAGGTTGTCATTGAAACTCCCAATCATGCCAAAGACTTGGCCGACCTATCTATTGAGGAAATAAAAAGTGTTCTTTGGGCGTTTCGGGAACGGTCTTTGGATTTGCAAAAAGATCGCCGATTTAAGTATATTTTAATATTCAAAAACCACGGTGAGGCCGCGGGAGCTTCTCTCGAGCATAGCCATAGTCAGCTGATAGCAACTCCCATTATTCCCAAAAGAGTATCCGAAGAAATCAGCGGAGCGGAGAAATACTACGAATTTAAAGAACGCTGTATCTTTTGTGATATAATAAGACAAGAAATTTTGGATAAGGAACGAATTGTCAGTGACTATGGAGATTTTATTACTTTTGAACCCTTTGCATCCCGCTTTCCTTTTGAAACATGGCTTTTGCCAAAGCAACACATGTCCCATTGGACAGATCTGACCACTGAAGCCTATACCTACCTCGCCGAAGCGCTGAAGGATACTCTTAATAGGATTAGGGTTGCACTAAATAATCCCCCCTTTAATTTTATCATTCATACGGCGCCGGTCGGAACGGAATATGACGAAATCTATCATTGGCATATTGAAATTATTCCGAAATTAACAAAAGTTGCCGGTTTTGAGTGGGGATCAGGATTTTATATAAATCCCACCAGACCGGAGGACGCCGCCGCTTTCATGCGTGAGATAGATTCTTCTCAGGCAGAGAAATTATTCGGCGTTCAGTGTGTTAGTTAATTGGATTATGAGAGCTTTGAAGATTGCCTTTATCACCCCCGAAGCGCTTCCTTTTATAAAAACGGGCGGATTGGCCGATATCTCCGGTGTGCTTCCGAACATAATCGCTCAAATGGGACACTCTGTTAGGGTGTTTCTGCCTCTATATCGTCAAATTAAAACAAATTTCGCAAATCTTGAAAATACAGGTATAGAAATTACCTGTGAAATTGCAGATAAAAAGTATTATGGTAATATTTTTATCCTGCCTGCGAAGGATTCCAAACCTGAAATATATTTTATTGAAAATGATTATTTTTTTGACCGCGAGGAACCTTATCGCAATGTCGAAACTGGAAAAGACTATAACGACAATGATGAGCGCATCATTTTTTTCAATATGGCGATCCTGCAGGCCTTGAAGAAAATGCTATGGCCCCCGGATATTATTCATTGCAATGATTGGCAGTCATCTTTGATACCATCATACCTTAAAACCTTATATAAAGATGATTCCTTTTTCTATAACACGCGAACAGTTTTAACCATACATAATCTGGCTTATCAGGGGCAATTTAAGGCCGAATCATTTGCGAAATTGGGAATCCAGAAAGAGCATTTTTATCCTGCCGGGCCATTTGAGTATTGGGGGAAAATCAATTTTCTAAAATCAGGAATTTATTACGCTGATGAAATCACAACTGTTTCTCCCACCTATGCCAAGGAAATTCAAAGCGCCGGTGATTATGGCATGGGTTTGGAGGGTGTCATAAAAGACAAAAGCGGTCATTTAACTGGAATTTTAAATGGCGTCGATTATATGATTTGGTCCCCCAAAACCGATAAGCTAATTCCATTCAGATATTTTCCGGCCAATCTTTCCGGCAAGAAAAAAAATAAGCTGGAGATCCTGAAAACAGCCAACTTGCCATTGCGCATCGAAGAGCCTTTAATCGGCATGATTTCCCGTTTGGATAATCAAAAGGGATTTGATCTCCTTCAGGAAATCATGGATGGTTTACTAAATCTAAAGCTGCAATTTATCCTGCTTGGAACTGGCGATGGCAAGTATCATAAATTCTTTAAGGAAATGGAGAAGAAATATCCAGATAGAATAAAAGCATTTTTGGAATTTGATAATAAACTTGCGCATCTAATTTCAGCTGGCGCCGACATTTTTCTTATGCCTTCAAGATATGAGCCATGCGGGCTCAACCAAATGTATAGCCTAAAGTATGGGACTGTCCCCATTATCAGAAAAACCGGAGGTCTGGCCGATACGGTGGTTAATTTTGACGAGCAAACTCTCAGAGGTACCGGTTTTGTCTTTGAAAATTACGATTCAGGGGAATTATTGGAGACCATTAAAAAGGCGGTCGGATTCTATGCCCGCAAAAAAATTTGGTTCAAGATAATCAAACAGGGAATGGGAGAAGATTTTTCATGGGACACTTCCGCCCGCAAATACGAAGAGCTTTATCGGGCTTTAATAAAGTAGGACAAAACCAATAACAGGCGAGCGGTTTACCTTTCAGTTTTGTAGACAATTTGACCATTTTCAATGAAAGAAGAAGCCCCATTTAAGGATTTTTTTCAAAAAAGTTGACAATCATTTTTTCCGATATATATTAAGAACGTAATGCGGGAATAGCTCAGATTGGTAGAGCACCACCTTGCCAAGGTGGCTGTCGCGGGTTCGAATCCCGTTTCCCGCTTTTTTATTGGGCGGCTTAGCCAAGCGGTAAGGCGGAGGTCTGCAAAACCTCTATCTCCGGTTCGATTCCGGAAGCCGCCTTTTATTTTTCGCTTGAATTTCCGCCGAAAATTCATTTTATTTAGTAATTATCAAATATTTATGGGGAGCAGATTTATGGCTTTTAAGAAGGCAATCGGATTTTTATCATTGATATTCATTTTTATGATAATCTTCAGTGAAACCATTTACTGCGTAGAGAAGCCGATTGAACCGGTTATCTATGCCAATAGCCGCGGCGGGTTTGAGATATTCTGGTTTTACCCGGGCTTATATGTCGATACTCTGGGGAATATGGATAGGCCATATTTGCGAAAAGCCTGCTTATCTTTAAATCCGAAGGACTATTCAACATTTACCCAGCTTAAGGCAAATTTGCCAGTCTTCCTAAAATCTTTCCTTTCATACATTAGCAGCGAGGAAATTCAGGAACATCCTGGCGGCCGATTCACACCCATCAGGTTATCAATAAAATTAAGAAATTCCGTGCACTCATTTAATGAAATATGGCATGATACTGCATCACTCAATCCCAGCGTCGGAACCGATTATGGGCAGGTTTCAAAACCAATTTCATATTGCTCAAAAAATAATCTTGAACTTTGGGCCTGCCAAGAATGGTTGTCTGAATTACCCGCACCCTTATTGGGAGTAACGGCAAGCCAAAATGATATGGCGCAATTTTATTGCAATATGGCCGATTCTCATTACTTATTGGAACCGCTTTTTGAGGAATATCTTGTCGGCATTGAGACTCTTAACTGGACCAACCACTCTAAATCCCCGGCTTTGACACCTCCTACTAATCTCTCTTTTAAAATTGCATACAAACCGGTTTTTTCAGATATAACGGATTCAATTCTTGGACAGGTTGACGCCGATTCGCTTTACTATACCATAAATTTGCTCCACGAAGGATATGTATCGGTGATTGCCTCGGATGATAGCAATGACATTAAATCATCTTATACTTATTTCTCTGAATCTCTGTTACCGGAGTTATTTCTCACGCCCACTAAAGGAGAATTCATATTTTATAGAAATGAAACCAACACTTTCTCTTTTGAAATCGCTAATTATGACAATACCATAGCTTCTTTTAAACTTGGTTATGATTCTTCGATTATATCTATGAGTGAAGACTCCTTTGCTTTGATACATAATGAGAACAGGGCCATTCCATTTACTTTTAACCCGCCATCACAGGATTCTATTTTCAGCGCTTATATCATTATCACTCGAACGGGAGAATTCTATCCTCTTATATACTTTGTGAATTTTAAGGAAAACAAAAAGCTTGCTGTCGATGAGTCATCCCCAAGTTCGTTGCCGATTTTATTTGATATTGGCCAGCCTCATCCAAATCCCTTTAATGGGGCAGTATCTTTCAACCTATTTAATCATTATTCCGAATTTATTGATTTTGTCGTGTACAACCTTTTGGGACAGGAATTATATTCCGAATCAATTAACACAATGGAAAAATCAGTTATAAATTGGAATGGTCGTGATAATGCCGGTGATGAGGTTCCTTCGGGAATATACCTCTTTAAATTTTCTACCGAGGAGACAACCCAATTCCGTAAGGGAATACTTCTAAAATAGTATGGATTTGGAACCTATAAACGTTTGTCCTTAAGCGATTATTTTATTTATTGTTTGCGGGAATAATGATTCTGAATATTTTCTTTACATTGTTAAAAAAACCTCTATATTCCCGCTAATTATAAATTGAGTTCGTATTTATTTAGGAGGTTATTTTAGATATGGCGATGTTTATTACCGATGAATGCACGGCCTGTGGACTTTGCCTTCCCGAATGCCCGACCTCATCCATATCCGAAGGTGATATCTACATTATCAATCCGGATACCTGCAATGAGTGCGAGGATCAGGACGACGGCCAGCATTGCGTGGCGGTTTGTCCGGTTGAGTGCATCATTAAGGCTGAATAAACCATTTGTTCAAAATAGACGCCGCTTTATACAGGCGGCGTTTTTTTATCTATGCCGTTTGAATTGACTGACACACACACTTGTGCCGATATTGGTCTGATTGCAACCGGTAATTCCCTCATAGAACTTTTTTCAGATTCCGCTTTCGGATTGACATCCGTTATGGTCGAGTTAAATGACGTTTCCGATAGCAGAATTATTCCGATTGAAATTTATGGCGATGATTTGGAAAATCTTTTCTACCACTGGCTTTCTGAAATAATTTATCTTAAAGATGCCGAGCATTTTCTTCTAAAAAATTGCGTTATAGAATTGGATGAACAAAATTTTGTTATAAAGGGAAAGCTTACCGGTGATACTATTGATTCCAATCGGCATATTTTGAAAATCGATGTCAAGGCCGTAACATATTATAAATTCAAGGTTGAAAAAATTGGTTTGGTTTGGAGAGGAGAGGTGGTATTTGACCTATGAAAAAGGATAGATTCAAGCGGATTAGTCCCAATATTTGGGAAATTCCAACCGATTTTAAACAGGGAATGAGAGTGCCGGCAAGAATCCTGTCATCCGAAGAGCTTATTGATGGAATTGATGATAAGGTCATCGACCAGATAACTAATGTCGCCTGCTTATCCGGGATAAAAAAATATGCTTTATGCATGCCCGACGGTCATTGTGGGTATGGATTTCCCATTGGAGGCGTTGCTGGGTTTTCCAAAAATGATGGTATCATCTCGCCGGGAGGCATTGGTTTTGATATTAATTGCGGGATGAGGCTTCTTCGCACTGATCTTACTTTCGATGAAATAAAGCCAAAAATGGAGCTATTGCTCAATAAACTTTTCTTAACTATTCCATCCGGCGTGGGTTCCAGTGGATTTCTTAAACTAAACAAAGGGCAATTTACTGATATCATGGAAAAGGGCGCTGACTGGTGCCTAGAGAGTGGGTATGCGACTTCTAATGACATTGAACATATCGAAGACCATGGCCGAATATCGCATGCCGACCATACTACTGTATCCGAAAAGGCGATTTCAAGAGGCATCAACCAAATGGGAACCCTTGGCTCCGGAAACCATTATCTGGAAGTTGAGATTGCCCATCCTGAAGGGATATATAATAGGGATATTGCAAAGGTATTTGGAATTGACCGAGATAATCAGGTTATAGTAGCCATTCACTGCGGCTCGCGAGGATTTGGGCATCAAATTGCAACCGATTATCTTGAAGTCTTCGATAAATGCTCCAAAAAGTATGATCTGGTCGTTCGTGACAAAGAGCTGATGTCCGCTCCTATTAAATCCGATGAAGGGCAGAGATATTTTAGGGCAATGGCTTGCGCCGCCAATGCCGCTTTTGTCAACCGCCAGTTGATTACTTTCGGGATTAGAAAAGTATTTAGCGAAGTTTTTGGCAAGAATGTCCATGAGCTTGGCGTTGAGACCATTTACGATGTGGCCCACAATATTGCCAAAATGGAAAAATATGAAATTGGTGGCAGGGAAGAGGAACTTCTGATTCACCGCAAAGGCGCCACTCGTTCATTTGGGCCAGGGCGACCGGAAATTCCCAAGGATTACCAATTGGTTGGACAGCCGGTAATTGTCGGCGGCTCGATGGAAACTGGATCGGCATTGCTTTGCGGCGCCAAGCAGGCCGATGAAGAGACTTTCGGTTCAACTCTGCATGGCGCTGGCCGAACCATGTCCCGCATGCAAGCCAAACGAACCGCAAGGGGAGAATCTATCCGGCAGAAAATGAAAGATGACGGCATAATGGTAAAAACCGGCTATATGCCGGGATTAGCTGAAGAAGCCGCTTTCGCCTATAAGGATATAGATAGCGTGGTTTCCGCGGTGCATTCTATTGGCATCTCTAAGAAGGTTGCCCGCTTCAAACCGGTGTTGAATATTAAGGGATAATATATTCACCTGTATTGCATTGCACAATTTTTGATTGTCTCCGCCCAACGGGTGCGACCCTGTGCCCCCATCCAGTCACTTTATTGGTCGGCCCGGAAATAATGAAATAGAAAAGACTCTAAAATCTATAGGCGGCGGTTAAATACAATCTGTCAAATGAGATGTCTTCATCAATAGTCAAATAATGGTATTTGTTATCTGTCCCATCATAGACCGGTGAATATGCCCAATCGGAATTGCGGCTATATGAACCATGCAGATATGCAAAGTCAATGGTCATTACCTGGTCAATCAGGATTCCGGCTCCAAAACTGTATCCCCAGCGGCTTTTATTTTGAAACTGCTCTTTGATAGGGAGTGGGTCGGTAAATAGACCGCTACGCATAGATAATCCCAGAATCGGGAATATGTATTCACCGCCAATTTTGAATCTTAAGGCATCAGTATAATAATTCTTAATTTGATCGTTATACTGCTCCATATCAACATTGTTGCTATACGAAAGCTCACTCCAATCGGTATAATCAATATCAACCATTAAGGTTGCATTGGAATAACGCGACATCATACCGGCAGAGATAACAAACGGGCGAATAATATTATATTCGACATTACTGGAGCCTTCATCTTCAATTGTTGAGTCTGCCACATAATAGTAATAATCTGTGGCAAATTCCTCGACATTAAGAAGACTCGGCGTCTCAAGAGCCAACCCCAGTCCAAGATATTGATTCATCTGCAGAGCCAAACCAAATTTTGCGCCGATACCCAGATATTTATCCTCTATATATTGCTCTTTATGATAGGCGAAAACATGCGCAGAGTCCAAATAATATTCCCAATCATATTCATGGGCGCCAGAGTAAATTGATACCGTAGCTCCAACAGAAATTCTTGGAGATAAGTCTATGCCGGCTCCAAAGCCCCATTGATATAAACCGCCCGATTGGAATTCCCTGCCGAGGGCAATGATTGACTGTCCTGCAATGGAATCATCCCGATGGTACATCTTGAAAACCCTGTCAAAGTCAGAAACTCTCGCCACGCCAAAGCCGAAGACAAGTGAGCCACGGTAAGTTGGGTATGGAACTGTAATGATAGCGGAATTAAATCGGGAGTTGTTCTTTGAATCATCGAATCGCCCTGCAGTGGGAGAGTAGCCGCTGAATCTTCCGTTAAATGTCCCAACTGAAGGGATAACGCTGTTATAATCAACTATTTTCCGAATGGGTCTTATATTTGTTTTATCATTAAAACTCTGATGGCTTACTCCAAAATTAAGCTCTATTCTGGGTACTCTGGCAAGATTGGCTGGATTATAAAACAGGGAGGTTCCGTCATTGGTCATAATTCCGGTACCGCCCATTGAAATCTGTCTTGCTCCAAAGCCAAAGAAATTCCCGGCAGTAATTTCTTCTACACTTTCAATATATTGCCCCCAACTCGGCATGAAGCAGACTACTGATATTAGCAGAGCTGTCAACCCAATTTTATGCATTTTCATTCTATTGGCTCCCTTCCGCCGCGACGGGAGGCCTTTTTCCCATCACTTTCGGTTTCTTTCTTTTTCTCTTCCTTCTTATCATCGGATTTTGGCTTATCTTCTGGAACAGATGGTTTTGTTCCGGTTGAAGTACTGTTTTCATGACTGCCCACAGCTGGATTGAGCGGCATTATTACACCATCGGAATAAGGGGGACGAAGGGCATCACGACGCACCTCTTTTTCTCCAGAGCCTACAGACTGATCCGGTTCATCGACAATATAGTAATCATCCTTATACCAGTAGTAATCCCACCACCATGGATAGGCATAATAATGCCCCCAGCGTGGAGTGGACCACCAATAATTGGGATAATTGCCATAAAAATATCCATAGGGATAATTATGATAATCAGGATGACACTTTATACAATCATATTGATATTCATGCGATGATTGAGTTTCTTCGTCAACGGGATGCCTTAGAATAGTATAACATCCGGAGGCTATGATTATAATGACAGCGAGAAGCAAAAGGAGGGTAATTATTGATTTCATGGTCTTGCGACCTCCAGTTAAAATCCGCTAAAAGAATTCTAAATAAGTGAAACGTAATCCGCGCCCAAAACTATTGACTCCGGCACGATTATTCATAAGATTATCGAAAATGATTTCCATCTCAAGGTCATCGGAAAAAAGCCATTTCACCCCTACGTTTAGATACCCCTTACCCTTGCCATAATAATCCGGAATTCTATCGTCATTTAGGGCGGCATCATATTCCATTAGAAAACTGAGCTTTTCGTTAAATCTCGTATCAAAGCCGAAAAATAATGATGGATCCTCATCATGATCAAACTGATGTTCAAGTGAATAATTAATTCCGGCATGTCCGCCAATGGATGATTTGTAAAAATGGAAAGAGCGACTGGCAACAACATAAAACCCCTTGGATTTGTATGCGTATCTTTCGCAAGAGTCACAATACGGGCCATATCCCTGTGAGTTATATCCAATTGTAAAAGCCGGCATATAATATTCTTCATCTATAACTCTTAATTTTACATCAAATTCGATTCTTGGGTTCCAAATCGGTTCGCCCTCCCCGATAATTCCCTCGGCGCCATAAGACATCCCCACTAGGAATCGATTAGAAAGCCCGATTCCGGTTGCAGCGAGGATCCCACCGTTGGGCATAACTCTTACTGCCACATCAAAACAGCCGCGAGGAAGAGTTCCCGCGGTCGGAGCGAATATAAGGCTCCTGATTGGAACATTACTTAATGAATTTTCATTATATTTCTGTGAATAAACTGGGGAAATAAATAAGATAAAGATGGCAGTAAAAAGCATGGATATCTTAAGAATGCGAGTCATTTTACCCTCCAAAATGTTATACTTTCTTCTGCCGATGATATCCATTTGGAATAGTATGGTCAATATAAAACTCCAGACCCATCATATTAGAAAACCAATGCAAATTCTATTCCGGATTGCACTGACAGTAAAAAGCGAGTAATATCAGGTAATTACAGCGATTTGCGAATTTTGCGCGCACATTTTTTGTTCGTAAGCAGGAAATAATGCACTTATTCTATTCAGACCAACTCTCAAAGCAAATAATTTCTTCAAGCTTTTTTCGCTCCTTTGGAGTAGGGTTCTCGGCTGGATATCCCAAAATTCCATTTAATCACCCTTGAAAATATAATCATAGAGACGATTCTGAAGATATGTTGTCATTTCTCCAATGCGATATTTAAATCCTGTATGGAGATTCTGTTTCTGAATATAAATAACCGGCAATATCAATTTCAAAGAAGATGTGATAAAAACTTCATCTGCCCCATAAAGGGTTTCGATTTTAAAAAATTTCTCAACCGTTTGAATTTTATCCTTTTTAGCAAAATCGAGAACAATCCTTCTGGTCATGCCGTCAAGGCAACCGGATCGCATTGAGGGAGTATAAAGCTTATTATTTTTTACCCAAAAGATATTGGCTGAGGTTGCCTCGGCAATATAACCTCGATCATTCATTAGAATGGCATCATCAAAACCCTGGGAATAGGCAAGTTTTCTTGTGGCCATTTCAAGAGCAAAAGAAAGCGTTTTGGCTATTCTTAATACAGAATTTTGCGAGACATGAAAGGGACCAACCATCAGCCGAAAAGGGTTAGTGGGTATCTGGAATTCGGTGACAATAATGATAACTTTTGGCTCTGATTTGATGCCTGCCCAAAAAGCTGAGTTACCCGAAGTGATAGTAACTCTTATTTTTTTTATTTTGGCACGGTTATTGGCAATAGCCGCAAATATCCATTATTTTATTTGTTCTGAAGAACATGGCAGTTTTAGGCTAAGAATATCCATTCCAAATTTCATTCGCCTTAAATGATCATCAATGGAAATCACCCTATCACCAATCGCCAGCATGGTTTCAAAAAGTCCGTCGGCATAGAATAAGGCATTATCAAAAACAGATACAACCGCCCGGTCTTTTCTAATCGGTTTGCCATCAATGGAGCAGTTAATTAGCATAATGGCGGTAAATATATTGAAAAAAAGCCATACGACAATAAACATTTGAAGTTTTATTGACAGACGACATGGCAATGATATATTGCCTGACTTATGGATGGATGGATTAAACTCGCTCTTGTCTTCATAGGGATTGTTATTGCCATAAGGCTCAAGTTCTTTGTCGGATACACTTTATATGTGGCCGGTTTGGCGCTGGCAGTGCTTTATAAGATGGGATTTATGGATATTCTTCTGGCCAATAAAAATCTTCTCTTTTCGGAAAGATTCCTTTCACTATATATCATAATCGTTCTGATTACATTTCTTGGCCGCCTGCTAAAAGAAATCGGGTATTTGAATAGATTGGTCGAGGCCTCGCGCGAAATGGTTGGCGGCGCCAGAACCGCCGCGGCGCTTTTACCGGCGCTGGTTGGCTTGATGCCGATGCCTGGGGGCGCAATGCTTTCGGCTCCACTGGTGGCTGAGGTTTTGCCAAAAGGGAAATATTCGCCTGAATTTATGACCATTGTCAATTACTGGTCCAGACATATTATAGAATTCTGCTGGCCAATATATCCGGGCTTGATATTAAGCGCCGCTTTGGCATCCCTAAATGTTGGACAAATTGCCCTTTTGCAAATGCCGTTGACTTTGATAATGATTCCGGTCGGCCTGATGTTTTTCATAAGGCAAATTAAAGAAAAAGGTGAAGGAAAGGGAGATATCCTGCGGCCAGCCATTAAGATATTAAGCGCGATTTGGCCAATTCTACTTTCGATATTTATTCCGGCGCTATTTTCGATTGAGCTTCTTTGGGGGGTTGTCATTTCTCTTATTATACTAATCATAATTGAAAGACCCAATATTAAAAGGGTGATACCGGTTTGCAGGGAAGCCTGCTCGCCCAAATTATTGGCTCTTGTTTTTGGCATTTTATTCTTTCAGCAAATACTCGAAATAACGGGCTCAGTTGGCTCCATACCGCGCCTCACCTTGGATATGGGTTTCCCACCAATCGTTGTCATTTTTGCTTTGACTTTTACGGTCGGTTTATTAACCGGCATGGTAACAGCCTTTATCGGCCTATCTTATCCCTTATTATCCGGGTATTTATTTCAGCCGGAGCCAAACCTCGCCAATATCTATTTTGCATATTTATCCGGCTATATGGGGATGATTTTATCACCGACGCATTTTTGTCTGGTCTTAACCAATGAATATTTTGGGTCTAACTTGGGGAAAGTTTATAGGCAATTAGCCATTCCATTGGGGGTATTTTTTATTGGTGGAGTATTATTATATTTGCTCGGTTACCCTTGGCAGATATTCAACTGGCTATATAATTGACTATTAGGCATGGTCTTAAATCCCGGTATTTCCGATAAATTATTATGGGAACTTTACTCATTATTTTGAGTAGAATTTATTGAAACAACTAAGCAGGTGACAAGTGGAATTTGAAAAAGAAAAACAGTCTGATTATGTTCTGATGGAGCGGGTGAGAAATGGGGATATGGTCGCTTTCAATCAGATAGTGGAAAAGTATAAAAACAGGCTGATGAATGTTATTGGAAGAATGATCCAAAGCTCAGAAGAGACTGAGGATATAGTTCAAGAAACATTCATAAGAGTTTTTCAGCATCGGGCATCGTTTGATTTCCGACATTGCTTTTCAACTTGGCTTTATACTATTGCCCTGAATCTTGCTCGAAATGAGCTTAGGAAAAGAAAAAGATTTAAATTTTTTGATATATTCGATCTCCAAGGAAAGGAGACCGAATTCGCGGTGGAAATGAAATTGCCATCGAATCTGCCGCAGGCGCTTGACAGGGCCATAGAAGAGCTTCCGGAGAAGTATAAATTGGCCTTTACGTTGCGCGATGTTCAGGAGTTGCCTTATGAGGAGGTGGCGAAAATTATGAATATTCCTCTGGGAACAGTGAAATCGCGGGTTAATCGGGCAAGGGCTATTTTGAAAAATAAGTTGAAACCAAGAATGGAGGAATACAATGCATTGTCAAAAGGTACGCTACTGCCTGTCAGCATACTGTAGAGGTGAGCTGTCAGAGGGGCGGCGTTTGGCAATATCGGAGCATCTCGGGCAATGCCCTGAATGTCGCCATGAGGAAACCTCGATATGGGAAATAATAACTGCGGCCGGTCGATTGCCAATATATCAGGTGTCAGCCGATTTCAATAGCCGTCTCTTAAATAAGATTGCATCGGAAAGATTCAGCGAGACTCGAAGCCAGGCTTATTTCCCCAAAAAGTCTCCGGCTCTTATTTGGTCGCGTGCTATTCCGGTGGTTGCCACAGCTTGCCTTGTGTTGGCATTTATCTTAACAGGCGGGATTAATAATTTCATGACTCAGAGCAATTCGGAACAGATTGCATCGACCACATCCCAAGCATTAGATGACCGATATTTAACTGTCCAACCGCAGTCTAATCATGCTCTGGTGCAACATGTTTCGATTCCGTCCGCCGGCAAGAATTGGTCTTTCCATGGGCAATTAGCCCGGGTGAATAGAATCCGCAGCCTTATGAACGCCATGCAGAGCCAGAACAATTTTGTTTCCTATTCATCAGAAGTAATTGAGACCCCACAAATATGTTGCGGTCCCAGATTGATGATTGAATGGCCCGCAAGTCAGACGGCAGAGAAGGCCGCTTCACAAATCAGAATGGTTTCGGAGGGTAACGGCTCCAATTAATAGATAAAGTAAGAATGCGATTAAATACCGCCGCGGGTCTCGTTTGACATTCCCCCGGCGGTATTTTTATGTGGTAAAACAAAATCAATCCGGCTCAAAGTGTTAATCTTTCAACGACATATTTGCCTATTAGGCGAAAAAAAATTATAATAC
This sequence comes from Candidatus Zixiibacteriota bacterium, assembly GCA_020058225.1. Taxonomy (GTDB): domain Bacteria; phylum Zixibacteria; class MSB-5A5; order GN15; family PGXB01; genus JAGVEJ01. Next base: position 14,110 of record JAGVEJ010000143.1, read on the forward strand.
CCCTCATGCTAAAACCAAAAGATGTAAGAAAATATATCAAAGTGATGGTCAGCGCTATCAGGAACCCTTTCCTGACAGTAGTAAATAATTCCGTCGGGAAATCCGTCTGTGGCGGACCGACGGCGCAGAAAAAAATGTTGTCCTCATTGAAAAAGGAAAGACGGGCAAGACTGGTTTCTTTTTTGTCGGCGGCCATTGCCAAAGGGAATAATAATCTTGCGAAGACAGTTATGGAAAGCCTCAGCGAGTTAAGGATTGGGCAAAGGCTGATTTATGAAACCGTTCTTCAAAGTTATCTGTTTCTTGGATTCCCCCGCATGATTGAGGCCGGATTGGTATATAATGAAGTTTTTGGCGATGCGGGAGCTGGAAAGGAGAAGCTGAAGAAATACTCGTCCGAAGAAACGCTTGACTGGTTTAATAAAGGAAGGTGTTTGTGCCGAAAAGTCTATGGGAAGAACTATGACCTTCTGGAAAGACGATTTATGATGGTTTCGCCCGAGATATTCCGGTGGATGGTTCTTGAAGGATATGGCAAAGTACTCAGCCGTCCGGGAATGACCCAGATAGAACGGGAGTTGGCCGAGGTAGCCGCACTTATAGTTGATAAGCGGGAACGGCAACTTTTATCGCACGTAATCGGCAGTCTTAATGTAGGGGCGAGCGTGCAATTGATAAGGAAGGTTAATGAGGATATTAGACCTCTCTCCGGTATGAGAGCATTTAAGATGGCTGAAAAAATAATCTCAAAGATTGAGAAAAAACATGAGATTGAGAAATAAATTATTTCTTATCCTTTTAGTGACCGCTTTTGTTCTAATTCTGGGAGTTTATCTGGCGTTGTTCAAATTTGGATTGCTGGAATATCTGGTCAATAGAAAAATCGGCGATATTGTTCAGGGTAATCTACCTCTTAAAATTCAGATTGGGAAAATTGGCGGTGATTATCACAGTTACCTTGAGTTATTTAACCTCCATGTTATTTATGAAGATAGTCTTAATAGCTATGAAATGGCCAATATTGCTCGGGTTACGGCTCGTTATTCGCTATCTGATTTATATAAGGGAAAATATTTCTTTCAAGAGATTAATCTTGAATCTGCATTTTTTAATCTTCTGAAATCGCCTGATGGAAAATGGCTGATTCCAAAACCCCGGCAGGCTTCCACAAGTCAAAAAAGGATAATTGATTTTGAAATCGGTAGTCTTACCCTAAATGATATAAGCATTGCTTTGATAAAACCAGAGGATACTCTTAGGTTCGAGTCGATATATCTCAGAACACAACTTGAGAATAGAGAAAATACTTTTTCTGCTATCATTGATTCGCTTAGTTATAAATCCAATGACAAACAGCTGGCCATAAACTCTGCCAAGGGCATTTTGACATTGACTGATGAAAACCTAATGTGTCAAAATTTAATCATTCATACTGATTCCTCTGATGTTAATATCAGCGGACAAATAATATTAAAAGGCGACTTCTCAACAAGGTTGATGATTAACGCCCCGCGTCTTAATATGGCCGAATTATCATCCTATCTTGGCGCCAAACTTAGAGGGGAATTATCTGCCACCGGTGAAATTGAATATGCTGAAAAAACAATAAAAGGTGATTTAACTGTTTCAGGGATATTCGAAGAAAGAAAATTCGATTCACTTGATGTTAATTTCCAGTTTGCAGATAATCGTCTCCGGTTTGATAGTCTTGATGGAATAATTCTCAATGGCTGTCGCCTTGCCGGACGGGGAGATATCGATTTCTCTCATAAACCTCATGAATATCATCTTATAGGAAAAATCAGGCATTTCAATCTAAATGAATTGATTACCGGAAGTTTTCATTCCAATCTTAATGGGGCCATAAACCTTTATGGAAAAGGCTTGAGCAAAAAGGAATTGGCGATTGACCTCTTTACCGACCTTGAGGAATCATGGTTCGATGAATATCATGCAAATAGAGCGGTTGGCTCTATAACCATTACATCCGATAGCATAATTCTTCAGGATGAGTACTTGGTATGGTATAAAGATAATCTGTTTTCTCTGGCGGGCAAACTGGAGTATACGGGAGATATTTATATTGATGGTTCCACCATGTTTGATGATTTATCCGCATTTAACGGGCAGACCTTTATTGAACGAATTGGAGGGAGGGCGGACTTGGGGTTTCAAATAACAGGCGGCATAAAAAATCCTGACATTATGGGACAGTTAATCTCGGATTCTCTATGGCTGTATGATATCTATTCGTCAAGCGCCTCAATCAATTTTCGCCTTGATCATTTTCTATATGACCGCAAGGGAATCGTTGACCTTTACCTAAGCAATGGCATGGCCTATGATTACAAATATGATACAATCCGTATTCTGATGGATGTCGATTCACAAAATATTTATATCAATGATGGCTATATATTCAGCGAAACGATCAGTCTTGGCGGCACCGGCATTATGCACTATTCCTCTTACCCGCAAAGATTAATTCTTGATTCTGCCATAATAAATGTTATGGGGTTATCATTTAGGAATGATTCTCTTATAAAAATTGAGGTTGATTCTCTGGGATATAATATAGAGCAATGCCGCCTTTTGCGTTCTACGGGTTTTATTGATGGTGTGGGAAGAATTAATTATGATGAATCAATAAATTTGGAAATTAACTTAGAAGAGATTGATATTATTCCCTTGGTAAAACTTGTAACAGATGAGTATAATATTTCCGGCTTTATGTCCGGTCATGGGCATTTGGGCGGCAAATTTGATTCAC
>JAGVEJ010000186.1 GCA_020058225.1 Candidatus Zixiibacteriota bacterium
CTGTTGATAAAGCCCCATTATGCGCCGTCGGGAACCCTTTCCCGACGAAATTCCGGCAGGAAAGGGTTCCTGCCGGCGCTTTTTTGGGGTTTTTCAACAGTCCCTTTCGCGAGAATGACAGTTATAGGGCTCCATCAATAAACCATCGCTTTTTCGGTGTAACAATTTTGTAGGTCGAAATTGCGGTTTCGATATTATTTTATGCACTGCCCATCTCCTCATGCCAGAATCTCCTGCGGGAATCCTAATTAATATTCAATTCCTTCTCATAATGATAGGCCATCCCACATAATGGACAAAATTCGATTTCCGGGTATGTTGCCTTGCTGATATTTTCAATAATTTCAATCACAAAGACTCCATCGCAATGCGGACAAGTAATTGTATCTCCACTCTGATAATATTTCATAACCAAGACATATACCGTGCTCGGCGGGTTATCAAACCCGCCGCCCCTTTAGCGGCAGGTCAGAGGACTTGCCGATCACACATGATATTTCTTTCGTTTTAATAAGGGTTTGATAAATCAAACCCCTACAAATTATTTTTTCTTTCCCAAATCCCCAAATATCCTCAAACTCATATACAATATGCTTCCCAACAGCGGGATGGCGCCGACATATACCGCTATTACTCCAAATATGCACGAATCCAATCCCGCCAGGCCGGCCGCATGCAGAAAAATCGAAACGCCAAATATCCAATAGACAATCGTTTTGGTTTTCGGCGACGCGGTCGAGAAAAAGAAGACAACTCCCAGCGCAAAGTAGAGCGCAGTATGTCCGTTGAGATGAACATGCGATAATTTAAGATTCTCCTCGAATATATCCCACGCCGATTCACCGCCGCCATTAAATTTGTTGAGGTCTTCTTCATTAATCGGCTCTTCCTGCCCGCCTTGAGACCAATCCGGCGCCGTCACCGCCATTGAATCCGCCATAATTGTCTCCATATCGGTCTGATAATCATACTGCTCTAAGGCAGATTGCTCTTCTTCGTCCGAACCAAAAATTCCCGATTCAATAACGGCGAGCGTTCCAGCCCATAAAAAAACCGCCAGCATTAAGAAAGTGAAAAGTCCGACAAAAATTTTGCCGTCCGGCGGTAATTTAGTTAGGTTAAAATCGGTATTCATATTCCTCGCACAATTGTAGGATACAGAAATCCTTTATTAATTATATTCTATTTATTGCTATATCGAAACCGCGAGGGTTTTAATATACGATCATCCTCTCGGTTTCACCGTTTCCAATATTTTTTGCACAATCACTGTCGTATCGACACCGTCCGCTTCGGCGTTAAATGACGTCACAATTCTATGTCTCAGTACCGGTAATGTGGCAAAACGAACATCCTCAGGGCCCGGTGTCGGACGACCATCGAGAATGGCCCTCGTTTTGGCAGCCAAAATCATATACTGCGATGCCCTCGGACCGGCACCCCACGAAACCCAATTTTTGATAAAATCAGGGGAATTGGGATCATTCGGTCGGGTCGAACGGGCAATTTCAACTGCATACTGCACCAAATGATCCGAAACCGGCACCCGCCGTACCAATTGTTGAAGTCCAATTATTTCTTTGGCATTCAAAATCTTATGCAATGAATAAGTCTGGGTAATTGTCGTTGTTTTGACGATTTTTTGCTCTTCTGATTCCGATGGATAATCCACATATATGTTAAACATAAATCTATCCAACTGAGCCTCCGGTAAAGGATAAGTTCCTTCCTGCTCAATCGGATTTTGGGTTGCCAAGACAAAAAATGGCTCCTCAAGCTTGTAGGTTTCCCCGGCCGCGGTTACTTCATGTTCCTGCATCGCCTGAAGCAACGCCGCCTGGGTTTTTGGCGGCGTCCTATTTATCTCATCTGCCAAAATGACATTCGCAAAGACAGGTCCCTTGACATATTTAAAAGAGCGCGAGCCGGTCGCCCGATCTTCTTCAATAATTTCTGTTCCGGTAATATCAGAAGGCATTAAATCCGGAGTGAATTGAATTCGATTAAATTTTAGATCTAAGATATTGGCCAACGTAGAGATAAGCAGTGTTTTGGCTAATCCGGGGACACCCACCAACAGGCAATGCCCCGAAGATAATAGAGCTATTAAAAGCTGTTCAATAACTTTATCCTGTCCAATAATTACCTTACCTATTTCACTCCTAATTTTTCCATAATATTCCCTAAGCTGTTCAACTGAGCGAAGGTCATTATTTTCGATCATGCCAAAGCTCCCCATCATTATCTATTTATAAGATAATAAGTTAAGATTATACATTGTCAAAAATTAAAGTCATCAAATGCCAATTTAAGTATCATAATCACTGAGATTTGTGGATAAGTGGCTAAATATAGACTTTATTTATAATCTTTAATTCAATATCACAAATAAGGTTAAATGAATATCCACAAATTTAGTCAATTATCAACAAAAAGTTGACAATGGCCTTTCAACCTCTAAAAATCCTCTTTTTTCTTGTCCTTTACTCCGATTGGTTCAAGTTCTTCATCCGGCGGCAAAAATCCCAAACTCGGCCTGCTACCGCTATCCTTCATTTTGCAAGAACCACAGAAAATAGCCCCTTGCTCAACCACCATTGACTTGGTTTTAATATCACCCTCGATGTCGGCTTTAGCTTGTAGCTCGATTCTATCAGCCGCTATGAGATTCCCCATCACTTTTCCCGCCACAACAATTACCTGTGCATCAACATCAGCTTCGATGGCCCCGCTGGCTCCTACCGTTACGGTATCCGTACAAATTATTTTCCCCTTTATGCAGCCATCAATGCGGAGCGCCCCTTTGACATCCAATGTACCGTTCATGACGGTATCCTTACCGATTATGGTATTCATTATCCCACCCTCGGGTTTACTTATTGGGTATTTCATAATTTTCTATATATCTTAAAGGGTTGACCGATTTCCCATTTTCTCTTATTTCATAGTGCAAATGCGGCGCCGTGGATTTTCCGGTATTTCCGGATAATGCAATACGCGCCCCCGCCACAACTGTACTACCCGATGCCGCCAAAAGCTCGCTATTATGGCCATATAAAGTAGAAATATTATTTTCATGATCCATAATAATCGTTAAACCATAAGTGGAATCATATCCGGCATAGGTCACTTTTCCCGTTGCCGTGGCCAACACCGGTGTTCCTATGGCCGCCGCTATATCAACTCCGGGATGCAAATCCTCAGGCTCATCAGAATATCCTCGAGTCATAAAACCGCGCAAGGGGAGACCTGAGGGGATTTTCTGCTGGGCCGGGTCCGGCATCGGAATCTCATTCGACGATTGTTCTTCCAATGATGCCAGCAAAACCGAATCAGGCGGAAGCTCCGGTATTTCGAAATCAACGCCGGCTAAGACTGCAATTCTATCAACGATGGCGCGAGTATCTTTCATATTTTGTTCAAGAAGAAGAAGCTTATACTTATACAGCTTCAATCCTTCATTTTCCTTTTCCAATCTTTCCACTTGAGATGCCCGCATCATAAGTCTGCCGGAAAAGATAAAAAAAAGTATCAGCGTCACCACCAAAAGAATTGCCAGCCCGACAGCTGTTTTTAGCACCCAGGATTTGACCCGTATCCCAAATGGATTTTCAACTCCCTCCGGAACTATCAGGAGATTATAGTATTTTATCTGCGCCATTCGCTTAATTTATCTTTCTGAATAATTCCAGTATTCTTTCTAAATCTTCATCACCGTAATACTCAACCTGTATTGTTCCTCGTTTAAGACCGGGTGTAATTTTTACAGCAGTACCCAAAAGTTGTTTCAGATAATTTTCGGCCTCCATTAACACCGGCGATTTTCTCCTTGGAACCAATTTACGTTTCCTGGCGCTCCGGGCAACATCTTCGACATCGCGAACAGATAAATTCTCGGATATTATTCTTTCCGCTAACCGAACCCGCGTCAAATCATCATCAATAGCCAAAATGGCCCGGGCATGCCCCTCGGTAAGCTTGCCGCCGCGAATCATCTCTTTTATTTTTTCCGGAAGATTCAAAAGCCTCAACATATTGGCAACCGCGGCTCGGCTTTTTCCCACCCGCGACGCCAGCTGATTCTGGGTCATACCGGCATCATCAATCAACTTGCGGAAAGCTTCAGCGGTCTCAAGAGGATTCAAATCCTCGCGCTGAAGATTTTCCACCAATGCCATTTGAAGCATATCAACATCATCTTTTTCATCCAGCACCGTCGCCGGAATCTGGTTAAAGCCCGCCAGACGCGCCGCCCGATATCTTCGCTCTCCCGCAATTAGAATATAACCATTATCCTTGCGCTTGACTATAATGGGCTGAAGCACTCCTTGATTGATAAACGATTCCGCGAGTTCCGACAAAGCTGCATCATCAAACTGGCGGCGCGGTTGCATCGGATTGGGAAGTATCAAATCCAAAGCTATCTCTTTATATGATCCCTGAGATGCTTTGCCCTCTTCAGCCGTTGGAATCAAGGCTTCCAGCCCTCTCCCCAGGACAATTTTGCCGCTCATCGGCTCAATACCTCCTTGGCCAGAGCCATATAATTCTCTGCGCCGGTTGAAAGAATATCATATAGTATAATCGGCTTGCCGAAACTCGGCGCCTCCGATAACCGCACATTGCGATTTATTACCGTATTATAAACCCTGTTGGAGAAATATTTCCGGGTCTCTTCCGCCACCTGACGCGATAAATTCAATCTCCCGTCATACATGGTCAAGAGAACCCCTTCAATCTCCAGAGACGGATTCAAATTCTTTTGCACTAATTGTATAGTGTGCAATAACTGCCCCAACCCCTCCAGAGCATAATACTCGCACTGCATCGGAATAATTACCGAATTCGCCGCCGTCAGAGCATTTACCGTCAAAAGCCCCAGAGAGGGAGGACAATCAATAATAATATAGTCGTATTTGTCCACAATAGAAGACAACGCAAAAGAAAGTACCTTCTCGCGGGACATCATGCCGACCATTTCCACCTCGGCCCCGACTAACGATATCGATGACGGCGCAATATTTAAATAGGACATGTCTGTCGGCATTATAATCTCGGCCATATTTTTTCGCCCAATAAGGACGTCATAGACCGATATGTCCATTTTATTTTTGTCCAGACCAATCCCTGAGGTGGTGTTGGCCTGTGGATCAACATCCACCAAAAGCGTTCGTTTCTCGGCCACCGCCAGACATGATGACAAATTAACCGAGGTCGTAGTCTTGCCGACCCCGCCCTTTTGATTGGCTACAGCAATAATCCTTGCCACAATTACCTCAAATATAGCATTCCCTATAATTTACATCGCAAGACTATATTGTTTACTGATAATATGCAAGAAAATTATTTGTCAATAGACGAGAAAGCCGCTATATGACGAACCCTATCCAAATCATCAAGATAATATGGATATAAATTAATGGCTATAGGTAATCTCTCAAGCGCCAAATTCGGGTCAAGTCGCGAAAAATAAATAAATTTTCCGGTCGGCCTTAAGAGTTCAAGCGCCTTGGATAATATTCTTTTATCAATTTTGACATATTTCATAAAGCCGAAATTATAAGCCCCTTGAGATACCTTGTCAGCGCTCTGAATAAAATCATCCTGAATCACCTGAGCGTTTAGTCCAAATTCATTAATCATTCTTTTCGAAAATCTGGCCTTTTTACCAGTCCTTTCAAAAAGAGTCCCCTTCAGGTTTGAAATTGCCAGCATCATTATAATAGATGGAAACCCCGCACCTGGGCCAATATCAAAAATCTCTTCTTTTGACATGGAAAATATTTCGCAGGGAACAAGACAATCCGCCGCCATACGAATCAAATCCGACGACTTTGTTTCACGTGAAACAATATTTATGCTTTGATTATATTTCTCAATTTCCCTTAGGAATTGTGCAATTTTTCCACTAATATCATATTTTACAATAATTTCCGATGAAGAAAATGATTTGATTTCATGGGAAATAATATGCATGATTTATTGCTTATCTTTAATATTTTTTTGAGATTTGTATTTTTTCAAGTGTATCGCCAATGCCGCCAAATCACCCGTAGTAATTCCCTCAATACGACCAGCCTGTCCCAACGAGATCGGTTTTATTCGATCAAATTTCTCTCTGGCCTCGTTTCTTAAACCCAAAAGAGAAGCAAATTCAAAATTTTTCGGAATTGACTCATTTTCCAATTTCTTAAATTTTTCAATTTCTCTCTCTTGTTTATCAATATAACCTTCATATTTAATCAATATGGCCGCTCGCTCCGCAATCTCATCATTAGAATCATCTCTTTGCTCATCAGTCATGAATGGAATAATATCATTACATGTCACTCCCGGCACCTTCAGTAAATCCGCCAATGAAACGGCATCCTTTCTTATGAAATATTTGGATAACCCATCAAGCTTACTGATCGGAATCACTTTCTTTCTTAACATTCTAATTTTTTCGATAGTCCTATTTTGCATATCAACAAATTCTTTATAATCCTCTTCCGAGATCAGCTCATATTTCTGCGCATATCCAAAAAGACGGTCGCGCGCGTTATCTTCTCTGAGAGCCAAACGATATTCGGCGCGAGAAGTAAACATCCTATATGGCTCTGTCGTAGAATGAGTTATCAAGTCATCAATCATAACTCCAATATATGACTCGGAACGATCAAGCACAAACAATGGCTCACCCTCGATTTTCAAAACTGCATTTACACCAGCCATTATTCCCTGGCCAGCCGCTTCTTCATACCCCGAAGTCCCATTTATCTGCCCCGCAAGATAAAGATTTTCAATCAATTTGGTTTCCAAGGATGGTTTTATTTGATAGGCTGGACAGTAATCATATTCAATGGCATATCCTGGTTTCGTTATTTCTGCATTTTTCAACCCAATTATGCTTCTGATCGCATCTAATTGAACATCCTCAGGCAATGATGTCGAAAAACCATTAGGGTAAACCTCATCGGTGCCGTTTCCTTCAGGTTCGAGAAATATTTGATGCCGAGGCTTATCGCCGAATCGAAATATCTTATCTTCTATAGAAGGGCAATATCGCGGGCCTTTCGATTTTATCTGCCCGGAAAACATCGGCGCTCGATCAAGATTCCGCAGAATAATTTCTTTGGTCTTGGCCGTCGTATATGTTAGGTGACAGGAAATCTGATCTACATTATAAGATTTTGTAGTATACGAAAAAAAGGGAATGGGATATTCCCCTTGTTGTATCTCGCATTTGGCATAATCGATCGTTTTGCCATCAAGGCGAGGAGGGGTACCAGTTTTCAAGCGTCCAATTTCGAATCCCAAGGATCGAAATGATTTTGTTAATTCGTAGGCCGCCTTTTCGCCTTGACGTCCAGCCGGAATTTGCTTTTCTCCAATATGAATTAAGCCGCCAAGAAATGTTCCCGAGCATACTATTATCGCTTTTGAAAATATTTTTTCACCGGATTCCGTAGCAATCCCAATCACCCTGCCATTTTCTACAAGAAATTGCCCTGCGGTTCCCTCAATAACAGATATATTTTTATCCTCCGCAATAACCTCGCAAATACACCTATTATATCCTATTCTATCAGCCTGTGCCCTGGTGGACCAAACTGCTGGACCACGCGAAAGATTCAGACGCCTAAATTGTATTCCGGTGGCATCAATAGCCTTACCCATAACTCCGCCAAGCGCATCAATCTCTTTTACTATATGTGATTTACCAAGCCCACCAATAGCCGGATTGCAGGACATAAGGGCCAGCTTGGTCTTATCCATAGTCACCAAACCAATCGTCTTGCCCATTCTCGAAGCCGCCAAGGCCGCTTCGACTCCGGCATGACCGCCACCGACAACCATTATTTCAAAGTCAAAATGTTTCACGTTAAACAATCATTATTTACCAATACAAAATTTCGAAAATATCCTATCCAAAATTTCTTCATTATATATCCTACCGGTTATTTCGTCAATTTCATTTATCCCTTGCCGAATTTCAAATGAAATCAACTCCGGAGATTCCTTTTTCTTGATTGTTATCATCCCCCTTTTCAAGCGCTTAATCGCCAAATCAAGTTTTCTCTTGTGCCGTTCCGAGGTTATCACAAGCCCATCAGTCAGATCCGGCATACGATTAATTATATACTGATTTAATTCCTTTTTTAATTCTTTCAGCCCAAATTTGGTTATGCAGGAAAATAAAACATATTTAAATGATATTGATAAAATATCCTTATCTGTAATATTTTTGATATTTATTTTGTCTATTTTATTGAATAACAACAAGATATTCCGATTTCTAATATCATTTATATCTTTTAATAGATCCTTTCTCCATGATTTCCGGGTCAAATCGACAATCCAAATAACCAAATCGGCGGCGGCGATTATTTCAACAGCAGATTTTTGACCTGCCTTTTCTATAATGCCGCTTGGCTTTCGTAAACCGGCCGTGTCGATAATCGAAACGGCCACGCCATCAAGATCAATCCATTCAGTCAAATAATCCCTGGTTGTTCCCGGCACTGGGGCGACAATGGCTCTATTTTGATTCAACAATAAATTAAATAAAGATGATTTCCCGGCATTGGGGCGTCCGGCAATGGCAATTTTATACCCTTCTTTAATAATTTTTCCGGAACGGTATGAACTCGCTAATTCCGCTAATTCGGCAATAATTTCATCCATCGCTTGCTCAATTTTATTTTCATTTGCAGGTTCAATATCCTCTTCAGGATAATCAATGTCGGCCTCTATTTCGGCCAAAATATCAAGCGCCCTATTTCTAATTAAATCAATCTTATCGGTTAGTTTGCCAAGCAGATTATTTTTTGCCGCATGATATGAATACTCTGTTTTGGAAGAAACCAGATCGGCAACCGCCTCAGCGCGCGCCAGATCAATACTTCCGGCAAGAAATGCTCTTCGAGTAAATTCACCGGGTTCTGCCGGTCGCGCTCCAAAGTGGAATATTTCATTCAATATTTGCCTGAGTATAAACTGCCCGCCGTGACAAAATATTTCGGCCTGCGTCTGTCCGGTATAAGATTCTCCTTCCGGCATCTCAACCATGGTAACTTCATCAATAACTTCACCCTCGCGATTGAATAGATGACCATAGTACAAATGAAATGGAATATTATTTTTGATATCCGACCGCGCCCGCAAAAAAATTCTTGAGATGATTTTATTCGACTCCGGTCCGGCAATTCTTATGGCGCCGATTCCGCCTTCACCCTGAGGTGTAATTATTGCCGCAATAGTATCATCATTGATAAACTTGATAGCCATTTCTCCTGCAAAAATATTTATGCCAAAATATTATATATGGCGACAATTTGCAAGCGGGGGCTTCCCAATCGCATGTTATATCTTTTATGGAATAACCCCCCTTTCGCGGTTTTGATAATATTCAAGCGGGGAGTTGAATGAATTGAAATCTATTTCCTTATTGATTTCAATAAGCGCCTTATAAAACTATCCTCATCATCCTGCTCAAGATAATCGGCATTTAGCCGCTCCACCCGTTCGACCATCCAAGAATGAATCAATTCATGAACCAATTCAGCATTATGCGGCGCAGAAAAACGGAGAATATATCCTGAATCGTACCACGATGTTTCCTCATTTCTCTGGCACCAGCGGCATTCGGCATCAAAATAGACTTCGGTGAATCCTTTAATTATTTTCATCAACGGCATCCGGCAATAATAAATCTGCCTGATTTTAAACGGCAATTCACTGGCAATTTTCATCCCCCGCTCAGACATATCAATAATTTGTCCCATCGGCATTCCGGTGTGTAAATCATAGACCAGCAAAGGCTTCGCCGCCTTTCGTCTACTTTTTTGCTGTATTTCTTTCGTCACTACTCTCATAATATCAGCCTCCCTGATTTAATAAATCGGCAGGCTTCAAAGCATTCTATAAATATATTTTATAATTTTTTGCCATGCGAGTCATAGCAAGTTTCATGCAATTAACTCAATATTTTATGCGGGATTTCAAAATAATTTCTCAAATTGGCGCCCCTTAAAAAGATGCTTGTTGAAAAAACCCTATTATGCGCCGTCAGGAGTCACGAGGTTGTCCCATAAGTTGAAAAAATTTCGTCTGGTCTTGGTCTCAGATTAGCAATTGCGAACCTGAACGTGTAATCAAACTATAACCCCTCTACGATTTCACATCCATAATTCCCATATTCTTAGGCTTGAACATCAATTGCTCCACAAATGAAAACAGCGAAAAACTTGTCCAATACAGCACTAATCCGGCCGAGGCTTTATAAAAGAAAAATCCCATCATTAACGGCATAAGATAAATTAGCATTTTATTTTTCGGATCAGTCATGGTCATCTTCTGCTGAACAAACATGAGAGCCATCATCAATAAAACCATCACAATATATGGATCAGTCAATGTCTGTGCTCCGCGTGATAAATCATCCCACCATAAAATAAACGGCGCCTGCCTTAGCAATATTGTGGAATTAAAAACCGCAAAGAGTGCAAAAAACAGCGGCATCTGCGGCAAATAGGGGAGACATCCCGAAAATGGATTTATCCCCATATCTTTATAAAGTTTCATCATTTCTTTATTTAGCGCCTGCGGATTATTCTTGTGCTTTTTCTTCAATTCATCCATTTTGGGCTGAAGCTCTTTCATCGCCATCATAGACTTGGCTGTCTTTTTTGATAGCGGAAAAGTCAAGACCTTGATAATCAGCGAAAAAATTATGATAACAAAACCATAATTGGGAGTAAGCGCATACATCCGGGGCAAAAGCCACATAATTGGCACGGCAAAAATTTTAATAATCCATCCGACAAATGGCGTCGTCCCGATATCGAGTATATCAACCACATTATTGCCATATATTTTTAATCTTTCATAATCCATCGGTCCGACAAATACCGTAAAGCTATCGATGAATCTATCATCGGTCGGCATTTCCATCACAAGACCGGCTGCGATGGCATGCTTTTGCACCGAAGAACCGTCAGTCGCCGTTATTCCCGATTTTACGCCGGAGGATTTCGCTCCCGCCGCCATATTCGAACGGGGTATCAGAATTGATGTGAAATATTTACTGCGCGTGGCAATCCAGCTGGTGGAGCCACTCAACGTTGTATTATATTTATCATCGGTGTAATCATCAAACTTAGCCCGTTCATTCCCCATAAAGGCCATCGCCCACATGGCATTGTAATCATCAGCAATTCCGGTTTCGGTAGGCTCCAACGGATTATTCCATTCAAATGAATATTCTCTTTCAAATCCAAAACTGTTCTTGTTGATCACTTCAATGAATACATCATAATCATACCGCTCAGGATAAAATCTATATTTCTTTATAATTTGACCTACATTATCTTTTTGATATGTATAGCTTATTTCAAGAGGCGAATTATCCGCTTGATAATTTCCCTTTGCAAGTGATGCTTGATAAACCGGTTTACTCGCGCTGAAAGACCCGCCCTTGAAAATAAATTCCGGTATAGGCTTGGTGCATGACGGCAACATCTCAATCAAACCGCCGCCCTTATACTTATAATTTTTTAGCTTCAATGATATTGGTCCGCCCCCATAATTGGTAAGAGTTACAATCCAAACCTTGCTTTCAATTGTTACCGTATCTTCCGGAATATTCTGCGCCGTATCAATCAGAGTTAATTCATGACTTGTATCGACGGCAATTTCCGCGGTATCAATTACCGGCCGTTCCTTGGGCAATTCCGCAACCACCTTGGTCGAATCGGAAAGAGTTGCCACTCTTGTCTGCGGGGGGGCCGGTTTTATGACACCTAACATAGTCATCAGGGGAATCCAAAAAATAACTAATCCCCCCAGAATAACTATCAATATAATTATCTTTTTATCCAATTTGCATCAAACCTTCTATTTAGAATTTTTTATAGGCACCGGGTCATATCCCCCTTCATGCCAAGGATGACACCGCAAAATCCGTTTCGCCGACATTATTATCCCCTTCAAAGCGCCATATTCCTTTATGGCATCTTCTGCATAATGCGAACAGGTTGGATAAAACC
>JAGVEJ010000192.1 GCA_020058225.1 Candidatus Zixiibacteriota bacterium
AAAACCCTACAAATGCGCCGTCAGGAATCCCTTCCTGACGGAATTCCGTAGGGAGAGACTCCCTACGGCGCAGGGCTTGAGACTTTTTCAACACTCCCAAGGGGCTTGTTGAAAAAGCCTCATTTATGGAATGAAGCATAATATCATGAAAAAAGGCCCAAAAGCCATAATTCTGAACCCTGATATGGTGTCAGGCCGGGACTGCCGGAGCCTTTTTATTCGCCAAAGAGCCATATTTTCACTTTTCTTTCTTTTATCTTATCCGAATGCAAAAAATTCCTTAAATTATCCGTGAATTTAAACTACCAAACTGGTAAGCCTATGGCTTATTTGTTAAAGAAATTATGAAATTTGCGAATTTTGTTCATTTACATACCCATAGCCAGTACTCGCTATTAGACGGCGCCTGCCAGCTTGACGCTGTCATTGAGCTGGCCAAAAAATTCAAAATGCCCGCTTTGGCTATAACCGACCACGGCAATCTCTTTGGAGCGGCGGAATTCTATAAGAAGGCGACCAAAGCCGGCATTAAACCGATAATCGGCACTGAAGCTTATATTGCCGGAGGATCTCGATTTGATAAAAAACCATCGGGAACTCATCCTGACGGCGGGTATCATCTGGTTCTGCTGGCAAAAAACCAAACCGGATATAAAAATTTAATCAAACTTTCGACGGCTGGATTTCTGGAAGGTTTTTATCATCGTCCACGAATTGATAAAGAATTACTAAAACTCCATGCTGAAGGTATAATCGGCCTTTCGGCCTGTATGAAAGGTGAGATCAATTGGCATTTGCTTCATGGAAGCCCTGATAAGGCTCTTTTTGCGGCGAGAGAAATGAATGAGATACTGGGCGAGGGAAATTTCTACCTTGAAATGCAAAATCATGGTTTGGAACGGGAGCAATTGCTTATCCCGATGATTAATACCATTCATCATGAAACCGGAATACCGCTTGTCGTCACCAACGACTGCCATTACCTCAAACAGGCCGACTGGGAGGCGCATGATGCCCTTCTCTGCATACAGACCGGCAAACAGGTGGCCGATATAGACCGCATGAAATATGAAACCGATCAGATCTATTTCAAATCTCCAGAAGAAATGGAAGCTCTTTTTGGCGAGTTCCCTGATGCCATTTCCAATACAGTCAAAATAGCCGAAGAATGCAATGTGGATATTGAGATGGGGAAATTCCATCTACCTCATTTTCCGCTGCCGACGCCATTTGTGGATGCCGATGCTTTTCTGCGCCATCTAACCGAAGAGGGCCTAAACGAACGGTATAAGAAAATCACCGAAGAGATAAAAAAGCGTCTCGATTACGAGTTATCGGTAATCAAACAAATGGGGTATGCCGGATATTTTCTGATTGTAAAAGATTTTATTGATTATGCCCGGACACAAAATATTCCGGTCGGTCCCGGACGAGGCTCGGCGGCCGGCTCGCTTGTTTCCTATTGTCTCAAAATAACCAACATAGACCCGATGAAATATGCCCTTCTCTTTGAACGTTTTCTGAATCCGGAAAGAATATCGATGCCGGATATCGATATTGATTTCTCCGATCGCGGCCGCGATAAAATCATAGATTATGTGGTCAATAAATATGGCAAGGAAAATGTCTGCCAGATTATTACTTTCGGCACCATGGCCGCCCGGGGAGTTGTTCGCGATGTCGGTCGGGTACTCGGAATGCCATACTCCGAAGTGGATAAAATTGCCAAAATAATACCCTTTGCCATAGAGATGACTCTCAAAAAGGCATTGGTGCAAAGCTCCGAATTAAAGGAATTATATGATAAAGATATCAGAATCACGAAGCTGATTGACCTATCAATGACACTGGAAGGATTAGCCCGTCATGCATCAACCCACGCCGCCGGAGTGGTTATTGCTCCAAAGGCTCTAACCGAATATGTTCCTCTTTTCAAAGGCTCCAAAGACGAAGTAACCACTCAGTTTGATATGAAAATGGTTGAAGAAATCGGTCTTCTAAAAATGGATTTTTTGGGTCTGCGAACCCTGACAGTGATACAGGATTGCCTTCAGATGATTGAGGAAAATCATGGCAAAAAGGTTGATATCGATGGCATCGATTTAAATGATAAAAAGGTTTATAAGCTTTTTTCCCGCGGCGATACCATCGGAATATTCCAGTTTGAATCGAACGGTATGCGAGAATATCTAAAACGTCTCAAATCCGAAACCTTGATGGATCTGACCGTAATGAATGCCCTATACCGCCCCGGACCGCTTGATTCGGGCATGATTGACACCTATATCGATCGAAAAAACGGCGTTTCGCCGATTCAATATGAGCATCCCAAGCTGGAAAAAATTCTGAAAGAAACTTATGGCGTAATAGTGTTCCAAGAACAGGTACTGCAGATTGCCAATGCTCTTGCCGGATATTCCATGGGTAAAGCCGATATTCTCCGCAAGGCAATGGGAAAAAAAATCGTCGAGCTTATGGCTCAGCAGAAAGAAGAATTTCTTGCCGGCTGTGACAAACATAATATAGATGAAAAAATTGCCGGCTCAGTCTTTGAGCAGATAGAAACTTTCGCCCGCTATGGGTTCAATAAGGCTCATGCCACCGGATATGCCTATATTGCCTATCAATGCGCCTATTTGAAAGTGCATTACTCTTCCGAATTTATGGCGGCTAATATGACATCGGAAACCGACTCACCGGAAAGAATCTATGTCATGATGGAGGAATGCCGTAAGCTTGGGATTTCGGTCCTTCCGCCGGATATCAATGAATCGGAAAAAGGATTTGGCGTCAAAGAAGGCCGCATCAGATTTGGTTTATTGGCCATAAAAAATGTCGGCGAGACGGCGGCTGATGCTATCATTGAAACCAGAAATGCCGGTGAGCCCTTCAAAAGCTTTTCCGAGTTTGTTAGCCGTGTTCATCATCGAAGTCTCAATCGCCGCGTGCTGGAGGCCCTTATATCATCAGGCGCCTTTGATATGCTCCCGGGCAACCGCGCCCAAAAATCGGAAATTATCGATGCCATAATAGAGTTCGGCCAGAAGGTAAATTTAACCAACAATAACGCCGACCTTTTTGCGTTGGGGGGAGCGGAAGTTAAAAGAGTGGAACCCCCTTTCCCCAATATACCGGATTGGTCGATTTCAAAAAAACTATCCATCGAAAAGGATACCCTTGGCTTCTATATTTCCGGCCATCCGCTCGATAGATACCGGGCGGAAATGGCCGCTTTTGGCACGGTGGATACGCAGAGTATTGCTGAACTCAAAGACGGGCGCGAGGTGCGTCTTGGGGGGATAATATCATCGGTCAAGGCTATGAATGACAAAAGAGGCAATAAGATGGCCTTTGCCACGGTGGAGGATTTTAAGGGAAAAGTTGAGGTAATTATCTTTTCGGATTGCTATGAAAAGGGGAAGATGTATATTGCCGATGATAATATTGTAATGATTACCGGACGCGTTTCAACCCGTGAAGATGAGGCTCCAAAGATTATTGCCAACGATATTTTCCCGCTTGATGCCATATCAGAACGATATAATTGCCAATTGGTTATCAAAATCGACGAGGAAATATCGGAACGAAAATTTGGCGCCATACAGAATCTTTTGGAGAAAGCCCAAGGGAAAACACCGGTCATTTTTGCGGCTCGCCGAAATGGTGAGGAATATTTGATAAGGTCAAATAAATTCTCCATAAAGCCGGAAAGCAAGCTGATTTTGAAGCTAAAAGAGCTTATGGGAGATACCTCAGTATTTCTTCAGCCTCCAAAATAATATCGAACATTTTTGGCGTGATTATGTTAAATTATAGAATTGCATTTTTGAACCCAAAGAAGAGGCTTAAGTAATGAGAAAGCTCCTTTATATGATTTTGGCAACTTTCGTTGCAGTGGCCATTGCCGTCGCCGAAGAAAAAAAAGATGACAAGAAGATAGCCATTTCCGCTCCCATCGATACCACTCAAGTAACTTGGCTACCCTATGATCAAGGACTTAAGCTGGCTAAAGAAACCGGCAAGCATATTCTGGTCGATTTCACGGCCAAATGGTGCGGCTACTGCAAGAAAATGGAAAAGGATGTTTTCTCCAAACCCGAAGTAATTAAATATATGAACTCGTATTATGTAAGTATCAAAGTCGATGGGGACTCGCCAAAAGAACTGAATATTGATGGCTATAAAATCACAGAACAAAATCTTGCCCGGGCCGAATATCGAGTAACCGGATATCCGACATTCTGGTTTCTAAAACCAACCGGCGATAGAATTGCCCCGGCATCAGGATACCGGCCATTGGATACATTTTTGGATCTGCTTTACTTTGTTAAAGATGACCTCTATGAAAAAATGAATCTGAATGATTATATAAAAAATGGCGGGAGAAAACAGAAAAACTAATCAACCCGGAGAATATAAATGAAGAGAATCTTTGCCTTGACCTTGCCGCTGATTGTTTTTTTATTTTTATGGTCATGTTCATCAACCGAGACCAAAAACGGCCAGAATACTGCAAAAACAGCATCAACCTCAAGTGTTTCCAAAGCCTCGCCTACCTTCGCGGTGCAGGATTTGAATGGCGCCACCAGAAGCTATGATGAATTTAAGGGAAAGGGACCATTGGTTCTTAATTTCTGGGGAACCTGGTGTCCGCCCTGTAGAATGGAATTACCCGACTTGAAAAGAATATATGCCGAATATAAGCCGAAGGGTGTCGAAATTGTCGGCCTCGCGGTTAAGGATAATCCTGATAAAGTTCGTCAATTTGCCGGTGAGAATGGTCTTAACTGGGTGATGCTTATGTCCGATATGAATGCCCAACTGTCATTCAATGTGGTTCAGGGGGTGCCGACTACCATATTTATCAATAAAGATGGAGTTGAAATATCCCGTTTCATCGGCGCCCGCAGATATGATGATTTCAAAGCGGAAATAGAGAAGATATTGTAATTTAAGAAAAATATGCCAATAAAAAGGCGGCCCATAAATCGGTCGTCTTTTTTTTACCCAAAATAAGCTCAAGAATCGCTATCGCGAAATTTACGAAATTCTAATTCCCCCTTAACATTAATCTAACCTGCCCATATTATCCTCTCATTGTTATTAATAGGCAATTAAGGCATACAAAAATAGGAGGATTATGCCATGCTACAGAATGCTAATGCTATTTGCCACAAGGACATCAACAAACACTTGACGCTCCAGAGAGAGTCCGGCAATAAAAGAAGTTCAAATTGGGACGACCAACCACAATAGACTCCATGTATCGATACGCCGTGACCCAATTGCCGGTCGAGAAATTTAAAAAGAGAATAGATGATATTTTGTCCGAACGGGTAACGCTTTTGAGATAAAAATCGCGAAATTTATGATTTATTCATAGTAAGCTAATAAAATTTTAACCTTTTTGATTTATACTGACTTATACCTGTCTATAAGCTACCCTTCCTTTGCTTTTACTTCCAAGCCGACCTTCCCCGGGGCGGGATTGCCGGCGCGTATAAGCGACAATATTTTCGAAAATCACCATAAAGCTTGTAAGCATCAGACTTACCGAAAAATATTTACGAGAATCGGTTTAATTATTTAAGGCTAAAATAGATTATTATGGCAATGATTATTATCAAACCCAGTGGAATCAGCATCTTTCCATAAGGTTTTTGAGTCTTGATACTGATAAGCGATTCATCCTTCTCAAGAGATTCTTCCGGTTGTCCCAGCGAGCATTTAAATTCCCTCCAGTCGGCCAAAAATTCATCCATGGCATGATATCTGTTAGCGGTTCTTATGGAGAGCAATTTGGATAATATTTCCTGCAATCGGGATGGAATGCTATTTTGAAGCGCCCCATGAAATAATCTTCCGGCTCTATCATACGACGGATTCTTTCCGAATATCATTTGATGCAATATCACCCCCATACCGTAAATATCGCCTTGCTTGCTTATGCGGCGTTCCGGAGGCGCATACCAATTTTTCTCCATCATATTATAGTGTGATGGAAACGCAAAATCGGTCAGCCGAACCGTCTCATCCTTGGAAAAAAGGATATTCGATGGTCTCAAGTTGCCATGGATAATATTATTCTTGTGCGCGAAATCAAGCCCCTCGGCTACTTGGGCAATAATATCCATGGCCTTCTCATAGGAGTAGAGCTTTACCATTCTATCGGCAAGTGAACCTCCACGAGCATATTCCATCATTATTACCATCCGCCTTAAGTCCCCCCCGGCCCCATATATATTGATAATATTCTTATGTTTGAGATGACTCAAGACCTTGGCCTCACGAAGCCCTGTTGAGCTTCTATCATTCTTTTTGAGCATGAATATCTCGTGGGTTTCCCTGTTTTCCACCAGCGTGGTCGAACCATATTTGGATTCTTTGATTGTATCCAAATATTGGCATTTCCCGATAAATGATTCCACTCCAGCCATGTCCTTATGCGGAGCGGTCCCGGCATCTTTCTTGCCGGATATAATATTCAACAATCCGTCTTTTAATTCCACAGCTGTTTGATATCGCTCCTGAGGATTTTCGGCAAGGCAATGTTTAATGATATCATCGAATCTACCGGAAAGATTCGGATTTATCTCCGATGGATAAGCATATCGACCCACCGGTCTTTTACCGGTAAGTATTTCATATATCATGATACCGACCGAATAGATATCTGTTGCCAAATTGACATTGGTCGATGATTCTCTTTGCTCGGGTGACATATAAGCCAGAGTTCCCATTATTACATCAGAGCGGGTATGGTCAAAATCGGGGCGATTGACAATTTGGGCAATTCCAAAATCGGCTACAAGAGCATGACGGTTTTTATCAATTAAAATATTCGCCGGCTTGATATCCCGATGTATTACGCCATTCTTATGGGCATAGTCAAGGGCTTTCAGTACCATCACGATGAAATCAAGTTTATCCCAAATGGAATACTCTTCCGAATGTATGACGTCCTTAAAAGATGTGCCGTCCACATATTCCATGATGAAATAATACCGGCTATCAGCGTAACCCTTATCGATTACATGGACAATATGGGGATGATTTAAAGCGGCAATTGTTTCCGCCTCGCGATCAAAACGTCTGACAATATCCGGGTCGCTGGTCAATTCCGGGAAAAGGAATTTTATGGCTACAAAACGATTAAGGGATTTCTGGCGGGCTTTATATATCTCCGCAACCCCCCCTTGGCCAATTTTGGAGACTATTTCGTAGTCCGGTAATTGCGGAAAAGTGTCGGTTTTTATTGCCTGCGTCATAATATGCCAAAAAAATATGAGAATATCCCTAAATGGGGCCTATCCTCATATTTAATCGGCAGATGAAGCAGGAAATCTTATTTCATTAATAGCATCTTTTTGGTCAGAGATTGATTTCCGGTTGCTAAGCGGTAAAAATAAACGCCGCTGGGGAATTCTGTGGCATTCCATGCGAGGGTATGCGTTCCAGCAGGAAATTCGGAGCCTTCTCCCAACCCCGCTACCTTCTGGCCTAACAGATTGAATATTTCAAGGCTTACTTTGCTCTTTTCCGGCAATGAAAATGAGATCATCGTCGTGGGGTTGAAGGGATTGGGGAAATTTTGCTGAAGTTCAATTTTGCTCGGCATAATAGCATTATTTCCGTCCTCGATACCGGTGGCATTGCCAACAAAAATCCTTCCGGCCTCAGAACCGGGCAGAATAATAGTTTCTCCCAATGTATCAGCCATTTCCACTCTACGCCAGATGTGAAGAATGGTTCCATTAGATTCAAAGGCAGAATCGTGATTCAAAGAATCAATATACAATACCATATCCGGCGTTTCAGGGGAAACGGTGAAATACAGCGTGGCAATCAGCCCCGAATCGGCCTTGATAGTTGCGAAAGGAAATGTCCCCGGAGGAAGGTAAGATAACGTTAATTGACCTGGCTCTATTACCGTATAAGGGTCCATCCCGTTAGCCCTTAATGATCCGGTGAAATCAATATAACTGCAGGTTAAATAGGTTTTGTCATATTTTAAAGGAATGGAAAGCCCGGCAATGGCTGAATTATTATTATCCATCCAAACCTTGACTGTAAAGGTTTCACCGGCATTGACATGCTTGCTTTCTACAATGATTTTACCGGTATAGGCCGGTGGAAATGCCATTGCATTTGACGAGAGGGTGCAAATCAACGCCGCAAGTGTGAAAAGCATTAACCTTTTTCTCATAGGAATCATCCTTTCCAAACCCCTTTAGGGGGTATATCTTATTATTATACATTCCCATGCAGGAAATTTTTATTTATTCTGAGAGTATAATTGCGCAAACAGAATGCCATATTATTAGATATGGAAATGAATGACTCATTTTGGCCGAAAATTGCACATTTCTTGCACAGGGTATTTGAGCTACAAGGCTAATGTGTCAGGAAATCCGGCGGTTGCCGGACTGACACCGCGGAAAATATCATGGTCTTTGATAGAATAATTCTAAATTGCTATGAGTCGTTGAAAAAGTCGGATGTACCGTGTCCATGTATAGCTTGCCGCAGCGAGTTGTGCACGATGAGGGCGCATTTGCTATGCGCCCCTACCATTACCCCACGGGCCGCCGGTGGTGGAGGGCCTTTAAGCGATGTCAGGAACCCTTTCCTGACACTTTAATTCCGGCCTTTCCTGCAAAATCACTACAACTTTGATGGTAAATCCGAG
>JAGVEJ010000194.1 GCA_020058225.1 Candidatus Zixiibacteriota bacterium
AGAATATCTTTTACAGCCGGATCAGGATTAAAACTGCCGAATCGCCCATAGAAATCCTCAATCTGTCCGCCATCGGTCTCTTTAGAAAAAAGCGCCAAACCCAAAGATGTTCCCACCCAAAGGACTGAATCATTATCGGCAATGGAATACAAAGTCAGGAGGTTGTCATTTCTATCAAAGAATAAGAAAGGACTATATTGATCATTATGGAATTTAATCAATCTCCCATATCCCGCCAGCCAAATTGCGCCGGCATCATCCTTAATTAAATAATACAGGTCATTTGTGCCTAAGCCGTCGATATTGGTCTCTTTGGACATCCCCATACTGATTGGATCAATTTTCAGCCATCCTCCAGCCGTCATTATTTGAAGGGAATCATCAAAATAATCAATGAATCTCACTCGAGATGTTGAAGTATGCGACTCCCATCGATCGAAATGGCCGGCATGGGCAATTCCAAAAACCAATGATATTGCAAAAAGCTGAATTAGTATTTTATAAATTTTTTGCTGACCCATATAAATCCAATGATAAATAAAATGCCGCAGGTAATCAACAAAGAGATATGGGCCACAATCGGCCCATGTTTTGTGAAATATGTATATTCATCCAATTCTGCCAAATTGCCAGTGACAACCTTTTGCTTGAATAAACCTTCCCTGACAATTTCACGCCCATAGGGGTCAATAAGAGCCGAAATGCCGCTATTGGCACATCGGGCAATCCAGACACGATTTTCAACGGCTCGAAATACCGCAATGCGGAGATGCTGAAAGGGCCCGGAAGAGCGGCCAAACCAAGTATCATTGGTGATATTCACCAAGAAATCTGCTCCCTTGAGAAGACACTCGCGAACATATTCCGGAAATGCCGACTCATAGCATATTAGAACTGAATATGTGAGCTTATTCGTTTCAAAAACAACCGCTGAATCGCCGGGATAAAAATCCGACCACCAATCTACTTTATATGTTTTAACGAAAGTCAAATAATTCTCCAAAAATTCCCTTGTTAAAAAGGGCAAATAATCCTGATATGGCACGTGCTCTGAAAATGGCACCAGTTTTACTTTATTATACGCCGGACTCATATTCCCGTCGGGGGAAAACTGAAAAGCAGAATTAAATGTTCTTTCGGTTCCATGTGATTTTGCTATTTCCATTGCTCCCACAAGCTGATACGCTCTACTTTGTATGGCGGTATTGGCAATGAGCTTTTTATATTTAGGCTCCAACCTTGGATAACAGGGAGCGGCGGTTTCCGGCCAAACCATTAAATCGACGGAATCAGCAGCAGCCGCTTGCGCCATAGAATCATATAGCATAAAATTATAGTCACGGGTATCAGAGGACCATTTGGTCTCCAAATCCACATTTCCTTGTAGAAGCGAAACCTTAAAATCTCCCTTCTCAGGATAGGGAGGAAAATTAATCCATCCGTAAAGATAAACCACTGTAATGATACCAATAAACGCTATGACGGAGGAGACTCGTTTTTCAAGGCGATTTGTCTTATTGAATACTTGCCACACGAAAATATTCAGCATTATCAAAATAAAAGACAGACCATAGGATCCGATTATGGAAACAATCTGAATAAAGGTTAAATAATATCCCTGACTATAGGAGAGGTCAGTCCAAGGGAAGGTGAATTCGCTCAGGCTCCGGAAATATTCCATCCCGACCCAAAGGAATGGCAGAGCCATAAGTCCCCATAATTTTCTCCATCGGTATATTTTAACAAACGCCGCAAGAATGGCCGCCGGATATAAAGATAATATAATAATAGCCGCCACTGCGCCGGGAGGGGTGACAATCGCCACCCAATACAACTGAAAAATATTCGACATTAAGGCATAGAAATAGGCGGCTTTGAATACAGATTTACCTTTCAATTCGCTAAGAATAGCCAGTGGCCGCACCATGGCAAACCATGCCAAAAAGCCAAATGGCAACGGAAGATATGTTATGGCTAAAATAAAAGCCCAGAAAGTCAGCTCGGCTCGGCGAAGTCTGATTGTTACGGCATCGGGCCAAAGAAATTTTTTAACGTTTATAAGCAGGGATTTCACCCGGAATTAACATCGATTGCCCGGTCATTTCGGCCGGCTGGTTTATATTGAGACGCTGCAAAATTGTCGGGGCTATATCAGCCAGAATGCCGCCGCGCTTTAAATTCACCTTGCCATATTTACCGCTGCTATCAAAGAAAATAAAAGGCACCGGATTGGTTGTATGCGCTGTATGAGGCCCATCGGAATCAGGGTCATACATTTGTTCGGCGTTACCATGGTCGGCGGTTATAATTGCCTGGCCTTTAACTTCCTCAATAGCCTTCATTACTTTCCCAACTCCGGTATCAACGGCTTCGACTGCTTTAATAGTCGCTTCAAGTATGCCCGAATGCCCCACCATATCACAATTGGCGAAATTTAGGACTACCAGATCATATTTGCGGGATAATATTCGCCGCACAGCTTCATTGGATACTTCAACCGAAGACATTTCCGGCTTAAGATCATAAGTGGCGACTTTGGGAGATGGAATCATGGCGCGGTCTTCATTTTCGAAAGGTTCTTCAACGCCACCGTTAAAGAAATATGTTACATGCGCATATTTTTCGGTCTCGGCAATCCTTAACTGCCTTAGTCCAGCACGAGAAATAACTTCGCCCAAAATATTGGTCAGATGCACCGGCGGGTAAGCAACATGCGCTTCTTTAAGTTCGACATCATAGTTTGTCAAAGTAATTAGATGGAGTTTGGGATTATTGGGATGCGGGAATCCTTCATATTGGCGTCCCATAAATAAATAGGACAATTGCCGAACCCGGTCGGCTCGGAAATTGAAAAATAGCGCAATATCATTATTTTGCAATTTCCCTTCACCGGGATGGCCAAGTTCGATAACAACCGGCAAGATAAATTCGTCGGTGATATCTTTGCCATAAGATTCCTGTATTGCTTTTACCGGATCATTGCTTTTGATACCGATTTTATTGATTATTGCCTGATATGCTTTTTCGTTTCGCTCCCACCTTTTATCTCTATCCATGCCATAATATCGACCCATAACGGTAGCGACTTTGCCCAGACCAATTGTATGGAAATAATCCACCATCTCTTTCATATAGTCGATGCCGGATTTTGGAGAGGTATCCCGCCCATCCATAAAGGCATGCAAATAGACTTTCTTTACTTCATTATCTTTGGCCATTTTGACCAATGCTTTGAGATGCAGAAGTGAGGAATGGACACATCCATCAGAAACCAGGCCGAAAAGATGAAGAGAAGAATTATTCTGAACCGCCTTTTTCATCCCCTCGAGAAAAGCAGAATTTGTAAAAAAATCGCCGTCAGCTATGGATTTATCAATTCGGGTTATATCCTGATACACGATGCGTCCGGCCCCAAAATTAAGATGCCCTACTTCGGAATTACCCATCTGCCCTTTCGGCAGACCAACTGAAAGGCCGGAGCCTTCGATGGGAATGTTGGGACATGTTTTGAAAAGCTTAATTAAATTGGGTTTCTTAGCCTGAGAAATTGCATTAAAATAGCTATTACCCCGCAATCCGAAACCATCGAGAATACAAAGAAGAAACATAATTAATCCTTGATAATGACTTCTCTATTGCCGTTTTCTATTCTGCCAATAATATACGGCGTTTCTTCCATGCTTTTTAGGGTATTGATAATTTCCCCAACTTCGGATTCCGAAACGACGAGAATATAACCAACCCCCATATTAAAAGCCTGGTACATATTCTCATCGGCAATGTTTCCGGTCTTCTGAATAAATTCAAAAATGGGCGGGATGGACCATCTCCCTTTCTGTATTATGGCCTGTGAGTTTTCAGGCAGGACTCGTATCAGATTTCCCGCAATTCCACCTCCGGTAATATGCGCCATTCCTTTGATATTAAATTTTCCCAGTAATTTGGAAATTGGCGCAAGGTAACAGCGATGGACCATAAGAAGGGCAGATGCAATGGTCATTCTTGGTAATTCCAGAATCGAGTCATGCCTATAACCGCCGATTTCAAATATTACTTTTCGGGCGAGCGAATAGCCATTGGTATGAAGCCCATTGGAGCCAAGTCCTATTAAAACATCGCCGGTCTCAATTGAAGTTCCATTCACTATTTTATCTTGCTCAACCATTCCAACAATAAATCCGGCCAAATCATATTCGCCTGCGGCGTACATATCAGGCATTTCGGCCGTCTCGCCGCCAATCAAGGCCATGCCGGCATTTTGGCATCCTCTTGAAAGCCCACCAACAATTTCGGCGACCGTTTCAGGATTCAGTTTGCCGGTGGCAATATAATCAAGGAAAAACAATGGTTTGGCGCCATGAACCAAAATATCATTAATACAATGATTGACCAGATCCTCCCCTACCGTGTCATGGCGATTGGCCATGAAGGCGACTTTCAGCTTGGTGCCAACGCCATCGCAGGAAGAAATAAATACTGGGTCCTTGAAGTTTCGTAAATTTGGCTTAAAAAATCCGCCGAAGTCCCCAATTTCGGATAAGACTGATGAATTAAAAGTGGCTTTGGCCAAGGTTTTTATCTTCTCTTTGGCCTTATCGGCGGCGGCAATATCGACACCCGCCGAGGCATAATCTAACTTCTTCTCTTTCATAGCAATTCGGCTGGAAATTAATATCCATGAAATATAAAGTCAAGGTAATAAGAAATATTGAATCACGGCCAAATTAGCTTATATTGGGCTATGCTTGTGTCGATTATCATGCCCCTTTTTAATGAAGAGAAAACCGCGGGCAAAATTATTGAGAAAGTTCTTGGCCTTCCACTTGATTTGGAGTTGATTATTGTAAATAATGGCTCTGACGATGCAACCGGCCTTATTATTCGCCAATTTGCCGATATCAGCAAAGTAAAAATAATCGATAAAGAGAAAAATATCGGCAAGGGCGATGCCATTACCACAGCTTTGCAATATGCCGTTGGGAAATATACGATTATACAAGATGGCGATCTCGAATATGAACCAATGGATATTGTCGAAATGGTAAATTTAGCGGAAAAAAATAACGCTCCGGCGGTCTTCGGCTCCAGAATACGCAATCCCAAGGCGGGGATATCATATCAACGGTATCTTTGGGGGGGGAAGCTTTTGACTATTATTGCCAATATGCTCTATGGTGTCGGAATAACGGATGAATCAACCTGCTACAAAATGGTTCGAACCGATATTATAAAGGCGCTGAATCTTGAATGCAGGCGGTTTGAATTTTGTCCGGAGCTGGTCGCCAAATTGGGAAGAAACGGAATTAAAATAATTGAAATACCGATTAACTATAATCCGCGCAGTTTCAAGGAAGGGAAAAAAATCCGTTGGAGAGATGGCGCCGAAGCCATTCTGACATTACTTAAGTATCGATTCAAACCTATGGGCAAATTTTCTGTTAGAAAAAAGTAAAATACAGCACCCCATTGTTATCAGACTTATAAATAGTCCAAGAATAAAGTAAGGGGAACAATAGGATAAGGCAATTTTTCTATCATTGATGCCAAATTGCACTGAAACAAGGCCATTATTTTCGATAAGCAATCGGTTATCAACGGCATGCCATCCTTCATCAAATCCAATCCCAAAAATAATTGTTCCCGATTCCGATGGTGCAATATCGTATTCCACATAATTGGGAGTGTATTTTCTTTGAATTACTTCAAGTTTGCCTTCAGGAATATATTCCATTAAGACATCATTTTGGGGTGTTACAATGGCCCGGCTATCCTTATATCCTGAAAGCCATGGAGAAACCAACGATCCTTGATTATGCAGAAATTGATTATAGATATTGTCTTTCCTGCCAATCACATGTTTGAAATCTTCATTATATACCGCTTTTTCCGGCTGTTTGTAGGCGATAGTTCTAAAATTAGGAAGGTTAATAAGGAAATTGGTCATCAACACGATTAAGACAAATATTAGCATAATATATTTTTTCGCTTTATCTGGAAGTTTTATTTGTGACGCCAGATTATCCATTCCAAATCCGGCTAAAATTCCAACCGAAAGTATTACAAATTGAAAAGCCCTGGCCGGGCATCTTATTGAGGAAAACCCTGGAATCTGCATGAAAAGATTCCATAGGGAAAAATCGGAAAAATTTCCCAAACCAAAAATTAGAAAAAAACCT
Source organism: Candidatus Zixiibacteriota bacterium (assembly GCA_020058225.1). Classification (GTDB taxonomy): domain Bacteria; phylum Zixibacteria; class MSB-5A5; order GN15; family PGXB01; genus JAGVEJ01. The sequence goes on from JAGVEJ010000194.1 coordinate 6,177, forward strand.
GCTATAAAAATCCAAATCCTTGCCTTTTTGAACTCTTTAATGGCAAAATAAAGACCAAGCAAAGCCACCAATGGAAATATATAAGCGCTGTATTCGTGCCAATCCCATCTAAGAACCTGTTCGGTTGGCCGGAAAATATTCTGATTGAAAGAAAAAAATTCCAAAAAGAGAATGCTTGGGGGTGTAAAATCCTCCGGTAAACCTTTCCATCTGTTCTCTATTAAATAATTCATCATAGGGATGAATTTCACGGAAGCCAATAAAATCCCGAAAAGAGAGGCCAAAATGAATTTCTTGATAAGATGCCATTTATCATTTAAAAATCCATATAGAATGACAAAAACAAGCGAGAAGAATAATGTATATAAAAACGGCACGGCGGCGCCATTGCCAAAAATAATCAATACCAATGAAATAGCCGAGCCGAATATATATTTCCAATTATCATCCGCCTTAAGTAGAAAATATAAGAACCAAGGGAGATAGCAAAAATGAGTAAATGGCATGTGCCCCAAGGCAAAATGCCCACCAAAATAGGAGCTTCCAAAATAAACAAAAGAAAACAGATAAGAAGAAATATTCGATAGCCCCAGTCGCCTCGCCAACAGATAGCTCCCATAAAATCCCAAGAAATATGAGAGAAATATTTGAAGTTTCAATCCCTGCAAGGCGCCGAAGATCAAAACCAACAAGAAGAACGGGGAAATAATTCCAACCTCCGGATGTGCAAAAAGAATATTCCCGCCGCCGATGTATGGATTCCAAAATGGAAATTGGTAAAACTGCAATATCGAGCGGGCTGGAATTGCCGCCATGGTTGTAAAAAGCTCCCAATCGCCGATCCCGATATAATTCCAGTTAAGCAAAAAAGGCAGAGAAAATAACAGTGATGCCGAGAAAGATACGATTATGGGCTGATATTTTAGATTTGCATCTGATGACATATTATTACGGTCAAATATAGCAAAAAGAGGTTAATCAAAAACAGTTATATTTTTCTTAACCGGCTATTTTCCATTTTATTCCCAAGGGGATTGTTGAAAAAGTATATTAACATGCAGGAGTAGGGGCTTGATTCATCAAGCCCTCGTCCAATCCCCATATATAGGGTTTGATAAATCAAACCCCTACGCCCACTAAGTAAGTTTGAGCGTGGCTATGCGGCACCCTTAAATTTCGCCCTTGCCTTTCGTATTGAAGATTAATATGCTGTCTGCCGAAAATATGGTATATGGTAGTATAATATTCATGAAATTTGAGGATATAAATCTGTGTTAGATATACTGGCCGAAAATCCCCTGGTATTGCTTTTTACCGTTATTGGGCTGGGTTACTTGATTGGGAATATCAATATATTCGGCTTTAAGCTTGGGGTGGCGGCCGTATTATTCACCGGCATAGCCTTTGGAGCGATTGATCATCGTTTGGCATTACCGGAACATATATATATTATTGGTCTTGTATTATTTGTGTACGCCATCGGACTTCAATCCGGCCCAGGGTTTTTTGCATCTTTTAAGAAGCGCGGACTCCGGTTCAGTATTGTCACTATCATTGTCATAGCGATTGGAGCGTTGCTTACATTGGTGGCGCAAAAAATAATGGGACTCACTCCTCCCAGTGCGGCCGGTCTTTTCTGTGGAGCCCTAACCAATACCCCTGCCTTGGCCGCGGCGGTCGAAACCGCCAAAGGACTTTCAGCCAATTTGCCCGCGGATGCCCGCGAATTATATATCAACAGCCCGGTCGTCACTTATGGTTTAGCTTATCCTTTTGGCGTCTTCGGGGTAATTTTATGGTTTTTCCTATGCGGAAAATGTTTTAAAGTTGACTTGCAGAAGGAAGTGTCCGAGGTCAAAGATGAATCCACAAAAGATACTATTTATAGCAGGACATTAAAAGTAACCAACCCCGCCATTGCCGGCAAAACGGTTGATGAAGTTCTGCGGTCATTGAAGGAAACCGGATTTGTCCTAAGCCGAATTAAAAAGGGGAACAAGATTGATATTGTGGTTTTGTCCACTATTCTGGACCTAAATGATCTCATCGTAGCCGTCGGCGACAGCGAAGCCATGGAACGCGCCCGCCTAATTTTCGGTGAAGTTACCTCGGAGCATTTGGAACAGGGCATGGATGGCATTGTTTATCGGCGTATTTTTGTCTCCAATAAGGAAGTGGTCGGAAAGACCATAAAAGACCTTCATCTAATGAAAGATATGCATGCCATTATCACCAGACTTAGACGAGGTGATGTTGATATTGTCCCCAAGCCGGACATGATATTGGAAATGGGGGACAGGATTAGGGTGGTGACACACCGCGATGACATTGATAAAGCGACAAAATATTTTGGGGATTCTGCTAAGGCAATTTCCGAGACAGATTATCTTTCTCTATCTCTCGGAATAGTGCTTGGCGTATTCTTGGGAATGATACCGATTCCTCTTCCAAATGGATTATCATTCAAGCTTGGGTTTGCCGGCGGCCCTTTGATAGCCGGCCTGATCCTCGGAAGAATGGGACATACCGGAAAAATAGTCTGGGAGATTCCCTTCAATGCCAATCTTGTCTTGCGGCAGGTCGGGCTGGTTTTTTTCCTATCGGCAATTGGCACCAAAGCCGGAACAAGTTTTGGAGCAACATTCAAAGCCGGCGGATGGGGTTTAATTTTGGCGGCGGCGATTATTACAACCATTGTAACTGTCACCGCCATAATTATTGGCTATAAATACCTTAAACTCCCAATGATTGCCGTAATGGGATTAATGTCCGGTATTCAAACTCAGCCGGCGGTACTTGCCTACGCCAACCAGCAGGCAGATACTGACCTTCCCAATGTTTGGTATGCCACTGTCTATCCGGCGGCCATGGTTGCAAAAATTATTTTGGCGCAAATCATAGTCTCAATGATTATTTTATCATAGCTTTGAGTTATGGCCATTATTTCTGATTCACAAATCATCCAAGTTCTCTTTATAACCCATAACTATGTTCGACACAAAGGGGATTTTGCGGGCGTATTTCTTCACCTTCTGGCCAAGAAGCTTAAAGAATACAATATTGATGTAATTGTTCTTGCTCCGCATGATGCAGGCCTTAAAGAATATGAAGTAATTGAGGGAATTCGCATCTATCGCTTTAGATATGGCAGTGATGCTCAAGAAACCTTCGCCTATCGAGGCGATATGCATCGACAACTGTTCAAAAATCCTTTCAAAATTTTTCGGTTAATTAGCTTCATCAGAAGCGCCCGGAAGCTTGCCCAAACAATTGTGGAAAAGGAAAAATTGAATGTCATTTCTGTTCATTGGGTAGTTCCTAACGGGCTTATTGGATATTCCTTGAAAAAGAAGTATGGCGATAAAATGAAGCTTTTTCTTAGCTCCCATGGCACTGATATCAGACTACTTGGGAATATTCCTTTTACATATACCTTTTTTAAACGGGCAGTTAAATTGGCGGATAAATGGACGGTAGTCTCAAATTATCTGAAGAAAATTATTTTGGAAAAAGATAAAGGAATTGCGGATAAAATAGAGGTCATCGCCTTGCCCAATGATGAGTCTCTCTTTTTCCCCGACCAATCAATCCATAAGGAGCCCAATTATATTGTGGCGGTTTCCAGATTAACTGTCCAAAAAAGAATTTCGATCTTAATCATGGCGATGAATAAAGTTATTCAGGAAATTCCAGAAACCAAATTGGAGATTTATGGCGCCGGCCCCGAGAAAGAGGCTTTACAGAAATTGATATCAAGCCTTGACTTGAATGAATATATAAAAATATGCAATCCCATTCCTCAGAACGAATTGCGAAAGGTCTATTGCCGCGCCGGCATGGTAGTTCTAAATTCAATAAATGAGGGATTTGGACTGGCTTTGACCGAGGCGATGCTTTGCCGAACGGCGGTCATAGGGACAGATTCCGGAGGAATTCCGGATATTATAGATCATGAAAAAACCGGTCTGCTGGTGTCTCCCGACGATAGCAATAAATTAGCTGATGCCATTATTCGGATGATAAAAGATCATCGCCTGCGCACGCAATTGGCGATGAAAGGATATAATAAGGCATTGGAGAATTTTTCAGCCAATTCATCGGCCAAGAGATATGCCGCTATATTCAGGGGAAAATAGTTATAATAGTGTGGTGTCCCTAATGCTTCTTTATAGCCCTCGACCGAAATGCGCCGGCAGGAACCCCTTCCTGCTGGAATTCATTGCGTCGGGAAAAGGTTCCCGACGCCGCGATGAGAGCCATACCTATATGTTAATATATTTCTGGGACATCACAATAGCAGTGGGAGGACTTGCCCTGCCACATATAAAAAATTCTTATATTCCTAACTGCCAGAATATAAAGCACCATTTGTCCAATGTCTCGGCGATAATCTTGCTCATCGGGGCGCCCTGCCCATGGCCGGTATCACGTTCAATCCGGAGTAAAATCGGGTTGTCTGATGATGTTGCCGCTTGTAGGGCCGCCGCCATCTTGCGGGCGTGGTTGGGATCAACTCTCGAATCATAATCGGCGCTTTCAAATAATACTGCCGGATAGGCCGTCCCCTTTTTCACATTATGATAGGGCGAATAGGCAAGCAGATATTTAAATTGCTCAGGGTCATCCGCAGAACCATATTCCGGCACCCATAATTGACCAATCAGGAATTTCTGATATCTTAGCATATCAAGCAGTGGGCGAGAAGATATGGCCGCTTTCATTAGATCCGGCCTTTGAACCAGAACGGCTCCGGTTAATAATCCGCCATTACTCCCGCCCTCAATAACCAGCTTTTCCGGCTTGGTATATTTTTCTGAGATCAAATATTCGCAGGCGGCGATAAAATCATCGAATACATTTTGTTTATTCTCCAGCATTCCGGCCTGATGCCATTTTTCGCCATAATCTCCATTCCCGCGAAGCTGGACTCTTGCCGTCACGCCCCCTCTTTCGAGCCAGAGAATTTCCGAACGGGAAAAATATGGAATTTCATACGAGTTAAACCCGCCATATCCATTCACGACGGTCGGATTATTTCCATCAAGATTAATCCCTTTCTTATGGGTAACAAACATCGATACTTTTGTACCATCTTTTGATGTAAACCATATCCGTTCCACTTCAAACTGTTGAAGATCAATATCCGTTTTGATCCCATCAATCTCCGTAAGCTTATTGGAGCTTAATTCAAATCTATAAAGAGTCGGAGGAATGAAATAGGAATTATATCCAAACAGAATTTCATTTCCATTCCATTCACCGGAAACGCCGCCCATCACAGCCCCGATTGAGGGCATGGGAACTATCCCCGATGATTTCCCATCGAACGAATAAAGTTGAATCCGGGATGAAGCTTCATATAGACAGCCAACGACAATATGCTTCCCGACAACGCGGACATTCTGAATTGTTGTTTCATTTTCCGGAATTATTTTTCCCCAATGCTGAATTTGAGGCGTTTCATAGTCGGCAATCATCACCTGATAATGCGGCGCCCATAAATTAGTTTGAATATAGAATCGATCATTCAACATTATGGCATTGAACATGGCATCAACACCCGAAGTCAGCAAGACGCAGGCGGTATCATCCCCAGCAAGGCTTTTAAGATATAATTGCGAGGACGACCATCCTCTTGAGGATGATATTAGCAGATGCTTATTATCCGGAGAAATCTGAATCCCGGTCCATTCGGTTTTATCCAACCCCTCACCGAAAATTTTGGGGTCATTTTTATAGTCCGTTCCAATCTTATGAAAATAGATATGCCGATAGTAATCTTCGTCTTCTTTAGCAACGGTTCCCGGAATCGGATAACGAGTATAATAGAATCCGCTGTTGTCATTTAGCCAAGCAATATCGGCGGCGCCGGTGAAAGGAATAGTATCGGCAATCAGCTTTTTGGCATCGATATCAAGGATGAAAAGAGTGCTTCTTTCAGTACCTTTTGATGATTTACCAAAGGCGATCAGTTTACCATCGTTGGAAGGATAATACCAATCAAGTGCGATTGTTCCGTCTTTGCTGAATTTATTCGGATTTATTACAATTTCGGCTTTTCCTTCAAGACCGCGTTTCATATATAGAACGCCATGATTTTCGTCAGCGTTGCGCTGGAAATAGAAATATCTTCCCTTATAGACATCAGGCCCCCAAATAGCACCGATTTGAAGCAACTGCTCCAGTCTTTTCTTGATCTCTTTTCTCTTGGGATATTTATTCAACAAATCGCGGCAATATTTATCTTGAGCATTGGCCCATTTTTGGACTTCGGGATCATTCCCATTTTCGAGCCAGCGGTATGGGTCGGGAACAATATTGCCATGAAGGGTATCGTAGATAATTTTTTCCGGCGCCTGAGGCGGAGGCGCTGATTCCCCAAACAAAGGGATAAAGAGTGAAAAAATGGAGAATACAAAAACAGACAGAATGATATATGTTCTAATTCTATTGCTATTGGCCATATTGCTCCTTTTGCATTTTTAATAATAAATATTGGATTGCAATATAGCGACTCTTGGGGGAAAATAGTTATCTATATATTAACGAGGAAATCGGCAAGGAAGAAAATAAAAAAGGTCAGGTTTACACCTGACCTTTTATCTTTCAGCCAGCAGATGAATTTTATTTCATATGCTTGGAGACCAGCTTGGTCATTTCGAACATGCTGACCTGTTTTTTTCCGCCGAAGACTGCTTTCAAGTTGTCATCCGCGTTGATCATCCTCTTGTTGACTGAATCCTGAAGCTTGTTCTTTTTTATATAATCCCAGAGCTTCTTAGTAATCTCAGTCCGAGGTATCGGCTTGCCTCCAACCACTGCGGCAAGCATTTCATCCGGTTGCATCGGTTTCATGAAGGCCGGATTAGGCTTGCGTGCGGTTTTCTTTGTAGCCGGTTTGGCCTTTGGAGCCGTTTTTTTCTTAGTAACAGGCTTCTTGGCCACTATTTTCTTCGCCGGAGCTTTCTTCGTAGCCGCTTTTTTCACGGGCATCACTTCCTCCTTTGTACCTCAAGGGATACGAGGTGTTGTTGATTTCTCCGTTTCCCGGCTATTAGCATTTCTTCTTAGCCGGCTTCTTGGCGGCTTTCTTGGCTGTCTTCTTCGTGGTCTTCTTGGCTGTTGACTTCTTCGTGGTAGGCATTAGTTCCTCCTTTGTACTTAGGGGGTTAAAAGGTTTTATTTTACCTTTTTTCTTTTCTTCCTTGAACCGGCGACGCACCACGTTCCACTCGCCGATTTCAGTTTCCTCCACAACATTTCTGTTATGTAAATGCTATTAAAAATATGTTCAAAACTTATTGCAAGAAAAATAATTAAAAAAATAAATATATTTTCATTCGTAACTTCCTTATTTATAGAGAGAAACAAGAGATTGTTTTTGAAAATCAGCACGCCAAGCCTTTTCATCAAAAATTCCCTTTGGGCCGCAAAACCGCATTATTACTGAATCGGAGACCTTTTCCCAATCAATTTATTCCCTTTTTTCTTGCTCATATTATCAGTCTATTTGACCAAATCCCAGACTATTCCACTTGGATTTAATACCTTCGACAGAAATATTTATGGCCGTCTCAATATCAATATAAGTTGTGTTTATTACCAAATCGTAAGCGCCAATCTCATCAATACCCTTATTAAAATTATTGCGGATAAATTCATTTCTTTCTTTTTCACTCTCTTTTATTTCTCGCTCGGCTTCTTCATGGGTGAATCCCTGGTATTTTGCCAAGTTTCCAATTCTATTCGGAAGTGAAGCTACAACCCGAATACTAAATCCCTGATCTCGGGCGAGAATAAAATTAGCACCGCGTCCAACGACAACCACACCGCCATGCTCAGAAATGGACATGATAACTTTGTAGAGATGTCGGAAGTAGTCTGAAGTATCCACATACAATCCCTTAAATAATCCTTCAAACCATAGTTCGATACGGGACCTGATTTTATTATCGAGTGACTCTATTACCTGGCGTCTATAACCGGAGGAATTGCAAATTTGGTCAATAATTTCTCTATGCAAAAGCTGATAGCCAAATTTTTCTGCAATTTTCTCCGCCAAATAGGCGCCGCGGCTTCCCCGTTGTCGACTGACAGTCACAATCGGCTTGATCTTTGGCTTGCGGCCAATTTTTTCTTCCTCAGCTCTGGAACGACTTTCAAGTTCCCATTTCCTAAGCTGACGATCTATAATCGATTCTATCGATGAACTCATAAATCCTCCTGAATTCCCTATCATACATAAAGCATTTTTTTATGGGGTGTCAAATAAATTTGGAGCCGTTTACCAAGATGACGCAAAAATTGCTTTATTTTTTGCCCCAGCTTCATATATTCCTCATCGACATGGACATCTTTGAAGTTGATATAGAGGATAATAAATTATTTGAATCTCTCGGATTTAAATGCGGGCTGGAGATACATCAGCAACTAGCCACCGAGAAAAAGCTATTCTGTCATTGTCCGGTTGGCTTGACCAATCGTCGCCATGATGCCGAAATTCTCCGGCATATGCGCCCGACTCTATCGGAGCTTGGGGAATATGACGGCACTGCCCTCATGGAATTCAAGACCAAAAAGGAAGTTATTTATCGTCTTTATCGCGATCGCACCTGCACTTATGAAATGGACGACACCCCACCGTTTTTGGTTAATCAGCAGGCGATTGATTTTGCCATAAGAATAGCCCTTCTTTTCAACTGCAAAATTGTTGATGAAATCCATGTCATCAGGAAGCAATATCTCGATGGCAGTATTCCTACGGGATTTCAGCGGACCATGATTATCGGCGTGGATGGCTGGGCTCCCTATAAAAATAGAAAAATTGAGATTACGCAGATAAATCTTGAAGAAGAGGCCTGCCGAGAGGTTTCTGATATCGGCCATAGAATCGTCTATGCCACGGATAGATTATCGATACCATTGGTTGAAATAATCACCGGCTCTGATATGAAAAATCCCGCTGAAGCCGCTGAGGTTTGCCGACTGTTAGGCAATACCATGAAAATCACCGGGTGGGTTAGAAGAGGGATAGGAACGGTTCGACAGGATGTTAATGTCTCGGTAACCGGCGGAAGCCGAGTTGAGATCAAAGGGGTGCATAAAGTCGGAAATATCAAGCCGCTTACGGCTATTGAGGCAATAAGACAAAAAAGACTCTTGGAATTAAAAAATATATACAAACAAAGATTCTCTTCACCCGCCGCCATAAATTATAAAGAAGAAAATGTAACCCAGTTATTTAGCGGAACCGGTAATGTCATCGGCAGACGACTCGAATCCGATACGCCGCTTAAAGTAGTGGCTCTTTCTCTTCCGAATTTGGCAGATATTATAAATTATATGCTTCAGCCCGGATGGAATTTCGGGTCGGAATTGGGGGGAAGAATCCGTGTGATTGCCTGTATTGACAGCAAACCCAATCTATTTTTCCATTCGCATAGAGAATTATATGATATGCCATCGTCGGTTTGGGAAAAAATCGGCGCCGGCCGGCAGATGGGTGATAATGATGATATGGTTTTACTATGTGGTCCTTCAGTTGATGTCGTCACCGCTATCAGTGAGATAAAAATAAGAATTTCAGAGCTCGCCGGCGGTATTGTAAATGAAACCCGTCAAGATATGAAAGACGGCACCACCGATTTTGAAAGAATTCTCCCTGGTCCCGATAGAATGTATCCCGATACCGACCATCCACCGGTTAAAATCACTTCTCAGCGCGTCATTGATAACGGCAACTTTATTGGAGAACCTCTTTGGGAAAAGCAGAAACGATGGGAACAATTAGGACTGAATACCGAGCAAATCAAAGTTTTATCCCTATCTCCATTTATCCCGGTATTTGATGAATTATCTATGGAAGAAGGTATTAATCTAAAACGGGCGGCTTATTTTTTAACGGCAATGATTACTGATTTGCGAAGAAAAGGGTATAATATCTCGCAGGCTTCTTTCGCTCAGGTAAAGAATGTGATTAGAACAGCCCTTTCGAATGATTGGTCTTCCGGAAAAATCAAAGAAGCCTTGATATCAATTGCTCAGGACCTTGCCTTTGCCGACGGCAGAGAATATTTCGACAACCAGGTATTTGATAAAATCTGGAATGAATCAGAAAAATCATTTATCTGTTCTGAAAATTGCAACCGGACGGAGAAATTCAAGAGGCATATCATTGGCCGATTGATCAGGCAATTCCCCACCCATACGAAAGAAATATTGGATTTGGCAGATAAGCGTTTGGGATAATAATCTTCACAGCCTCACTATTTCAGTGAACGAGGGCGCACGGCGTGCGCCCTACAATTGGAAAAATTAATCCGCTATTATTCAGAATAATACCGCAAAAGCTTTTTCGCCCAAGTTGACTTGGTTAAGCCGCCTCCCGCATCGCAATCTTCATTAACCACCCAACGAGTATGGCCATCAGAATATGTAGCCGTTATAGTCTGGTCATTGAAGACAATACTGGCAGTCCAGTTGCCGTCAAGGCTGAGTGAATCTGCCGCATTGTTTCCAACGCATTCCACATTGATTGATGCATTTATATTAATTGACCCGGCTGGCGGACACTCTTCGCCTTCAATAATGCCGGAATCAATATAAATATTCAACAGGGTTTGACTGACTTTAAGATTGAAATCGCAGTAGGACGTATCATTTGTCTCTAAATGCATATCGAGCGTGTCCGAAGTGTTCCCTCCAATGTGATAGTACTGGTCCAGCATCCCGACCACAGTATATGATGCATCATGATCCAGTGAAATATAGCTTTCAGCATAATTAAAATCGATATCAAAATGTGCCCTGATATTTATTGTGGTAGGGGTGGTATCATTCGGAAACGCCACATAAACCCCGCCACTACTAAATCTAATTGAATCTATCCCCTTTAGGGACATGTCCAGTTCAAAGCCTTCATCAGCCACATAGGAACTGCAATAAAAAATATGCCATTTATCATTGGAGAAAATATAATTGGTAATTACCAATGTTTCGACATCATTAACCGGTTTCGGAAGAACAATCCGCTTTCCCGCACCGTCGGGAATTTCATCAATTAAGGCCATTGAAATCGTGATGATTTGCTCATCATTGGCGACAATGCTTCCTCCCAAAAATCCC